>NZ_JACFYV010000120.1:0-19999 GCF_016759955.1 Burkholderia sp. KCJ3K979 | reverse complement strand
ACGCGAGGTTGACCGCGATTTCGCCCATTCGACGTGCGACGGCCGCATTGAAGTGCGGCAGCGCCGGGTTCGACGCGTCGTCGTCGAAGGCGTGGGGTGCGAGGCGAAAGGGGGGCGTCACCATGGCGGCTCCGTAGCGTGGCCGGCGCGGTACGCGCGTGCCGGGCGTCGCATCGTCACGGGCCGCGCGCGGGCCCGTGTTCCATTCAGTGCTTCGGCGTTTCAGCACGTCAGCACTTCTTCAGCACTTCAACGTTTCGGCGCCGCGTCGAGCATCCACTCGTGCGCGGGATCGTTCTTGAACGCCCACGCGCGGCTCGGGCCCGCCATCACGTTCAGGTAGTACAGGTTGTAGCCATGAGGCGCGACCACCGGGTGATAGCCGCGCGGCACCATCACGACGTCGTGGTTCTCGACCGCGCAGGCCTCGTCGAGGCTGCGATCGTCGGTGTACACGCGCTGGAACGCGAAACCCTGCGGCGGATCGATCCGGTGGTAATAGGTTTCCTCGAGCGACGTCTCGTCGGGCGCCGCGTCGCGGTCGTGCTTGTGCGGCGGATAGCTGCTCGAATGGCTGGCCGGCGTGACGACTTCGACGACGAGCAGCCGGTCGGCGGCCGGATTGTCGCCCATCAGGATGTCGCATACGTAGCGCGTGTTGGTGCCTTGCCCGCGCACCGAGCGGCGCATCCGCTCGCCGTCGAGGCGCAGCACGCGCTTGTCGCCGCTCGCGTACGGCGCGGTGCACAGCGCGACTTCCGCATCGCGCGTCGCGACCAGCGTGACGGTCTTGCCGCCCGGCACGTATAGCGCGTCCGGCGACACGTCCTCGAATACGCTGTCGCGCTTGCCGAGCGCATCATAGGTTTCGCCGTCGACGTCCGCGCGCAGCGTGCCCGTCAGTACCACGACGCACAGTTCGCGCGTGCCGGTGTCGAGCGTTTCGGTATCGCCGGCCTTCAGGCGCAGCGCGCGAAAGCCGACGTGCTTCCAGCCCGCCGATTCGGGCGTGACGTTGCAGATCTCGCGGTCGGCGGATGCCTTGACCAGCAGGGGAGAAATCGTCATGAAATGGGTCTCCGCAATAGGGTAGGGCTCGAGCGCTCACGCGCCTTCGTGCCGGCTCACGCGCTCAACCGGTCGACGATCGCGCGCAGCGATTCGTAGCCTTTCTTCGCATACGCATAGCTCGGCGCGACGGCCGGGTCCTGCTCGGCCTCGACGACGAGCCAGCCTTCGTAGCCGGCGTCCTTCAGCGTGCGCAGCGTCGCGTCATAGTCGAGCGCGCCGTCGCCCGGCACCGTGAAGGTGCCGTTGATCACGCCGTTCAGGAAGCTCCAGCCGTCGTTGCGCGCCTGGTTGACGACCTGCGGCCGCACGTCCTTGCAATGCACGTGCGCGACGCGCGACACGTGCTTCTTCAGCAGCGCGACCGGGTCGGCCGCGCCGCCGAAATATGCGTGGCCGGTGTCGAACAGCAGGAACACCTTCGCCGGATCGGTCAGCGCCATCAGCCGGTCGACGTCGTCCGGCGACTCGACGTACGCGCCCATGTGGTGATGGTAGGCAAGCTTGATGCCGTACGTGTCGAGCAGGTGCGCGCCGAATGCGTCGAGGCGCGCCGCATAGCGCCGCCACGCTGCGTCGTCGACGAAACGCGGCCGCTTCGCGACCGGCGTGTCGATGTTGCCCTGGATCGTGCCCGCGCATTCGCCGTACACGACGACTTTCACGTCGTTGTACTGCAGCTTCGTCATGTGCGCGCGGCAGCGCTCGATTTCCGCCGCGACCGCATCGGCGTCGGTCATGCCCGGCGCGAGCTCCGCGAGGAAGCCCGAATACCAGCCCGACACGCATACGAGCCCGAATTCGGCGAGCTTCGCTTTCAGTTCGGGGCCCGTCTTCGGGAACTTGTTGCCGAGCTCGAAGCCCGCATAGCCGATTTCGGCGCCTTCCTTCAGCGCCGTTTCGAGCGGCGTCTCGCCGCCGAGCGACGGCAGGTCGTCGTTCATCCACGACAGGGGATTGATACCGATGCGGACGTTCCAGCTCATGACGGGTTTCCTGGTTCGAATGTTGTTGTCTCGGCGCGGCCGATGGAAAGGGCGGGCGGATCAGCGCCGCTGGCGGGTTTTCGCGTCGAGATACGCGCGATGGGCATCCGCGACGCCGGCGCGTTCGGACACCTGCGGCACCGCGACTTCCCACCACGCGCCGCCGTCGTCGGTCGTGCGCTGGTGCGTGGTGTCGATCACGAGCACCTGGCTGGTCGTCGCCGCACGCGCGCGCTTCATTTCGTGGCGCAGCTCGGCAATGTCGCGCACGTGCACGGCTTCGGCGCCCATCGAGCGTGCATGCATCGCGAAGTCGATCGTCGAGCGTTCGCCGCCTTCGGGCACGCAGTCGTCGAGCATGTTGTTGAAGCTCGCGCCGCCGCAATTGAGTTGCAGCCGCTCGATGCAGCCGTAGCCGCGGTTGTCGAGGATTACGACGATGATCTTGCGGCCGAGCATCACGGAGGTCGCGAGTTCCGCGTTGAGCATCATGTACGAGCCGTCGCCGACGATCACGATCACTTCGCGCTCGGGCCGCGCGAGCTTCGCGCCGAGGCCGCCCGCGACTTCGTAGCCCATGCACGAATACGCATAGTCCATGTGGTAGTTGCCCGGCATGCCGCTGCGCCACAGTTTGTGCAGTTCGGCCGGCAGCGTGCCGGCCGCGCACACGACCAGATCGTCGCGGGCGCTGTCGCGCCCCGCGTCGGCCGCGGAGTCGCGCACCGCACCGATCACTTCCGCGTCGTACGGCAGCGTGTCCTTCGGAATCCGCGTGGTCAGGTCCGTCACGCGCGCGTTCCACGCGGCGGCCTGGTCGCGGTTCGCGGCGGTCCACGCCGGATCGGCGCGCCAGCCGGCCAGCGCGGCCGACAGTTGCCCGAGGCCGGTGCGCGCATCGGCCACCAGTTGCCGGCCGCGTTTCTTGCCCGCGTCGAACGGCTGCACGTTCAGGCTCAGCAGCGTCGCGTCGCCGTAGAGCGCGTGCGAGCCGGTCGTGAAATCCTGCAGCCGCGTGCCGACCGCGAACACGACGTCGGCCTGCGCGGCCGCGCGGTTCGCGGCGGGCGAGCCCGTCACGCCGATCGAGCCGAGGTTCAGCGGGTGATCCCACGCGAGGCTGCCCTTGCCGGCCTGCGATTCGGCGACCGGCACGCCGTGCGTATCGGCGAACGTGCGCAGCGCATCCCACGCCTGGCTGTACAGCACGCCGCCGCCGGCGACGATCAGCGGCTTCTTCGCGGCCTTCAGCACGTCGAGCGCATCGGCGAGTTCGAGCGCGTCGGCCGGCGGCCGGCGCATCCGGATCAGCGGCGGCGCGAAGAAATCCTCGGGCCAGTCGTACGCGAAGGTCTGCACGTCCTGCGGCAGCGCGAGACACACGGGCCCGCATTGCGCGGGATCGGTCATTACCTGGATCGCGCGCGGCAGCGCGACGAGCAATTGCTCGGGCGACGTGATGCGGTCGAAGTAGCGCGTCACGGGCCGGAAGCAGTCGTTCGCGCTGACGTCGCCCTGTTCGAAATCCTCGACCTGCTGCAGCACCGGGTCGGGCAGCCGCGACACGAACACGTCGCCGGGCAGCAGCAGCAGCGGCAGGCGGCCGACGTGCGCGAGCGCGGCGGAAGTGAGCATGTTGGTCGCGCCGGGGCCGATGCTCGACGTCGCGGCCATCATCCGCTGGCGGAAATTCGCCTTCGCGAACGCGACGGCCGCATTGGCCATCCCTTGCTCGTTGTGCGCGCGAAACGTCGGCAGCCGGTCTTTCTCCGCGTGCAGCGCTTCCCCGAGCCCGGCCACGTTGCCGTGGCCGAAGATCGCGAACACGCCGCCGCAGTACGGCAGGATTTCGGTGCGGCCGTCGGGCTGGACGACTTCGGCGCGCAGGGCGGCCAGGTAGCGCACGAGCGCCTGGCTGACGGTCAGTCTTACGGTGGTGGTCATCGTCGGTCGATAGAGAGAAGTCGGGTGGTCGTCACGAACACGGGCATCAGGCCGCGGCGGCGCGCGCGGCGGTACGGCGGCCCAGCCACGCGTCGACCAGTTGCGTGAAGTTGCCGGCCACTTCGTCGATCAGCGCCTGATCGTCGATCCGGCCCGCGAACCAGTTCAGCGACGCATCGGCCCACAGCGTGCGCCCGACCATGAAGCCCTTGACGATCGGGTTGGTCGCCGAGCGGAAGCTGTCGACCAGGTATTGCAGCGGCTGGTTCAGCCCGAGGATCACCGCGCCGCGGCAGTGCGGGTCGCGTTCGGCGATCAGCGCGGCGAGCCGCGCCCAGCCGTCGGCGGTGAGCGGCGTGAGCTTCCACCATTCGGGCTTCACGCCGAGGTTGTAGAAGCGCGCGATCGTGCGCAGCACCGCGTCGTCCTCGGTGCCGGCCGGCGTGACCGCGCGCGGCGGAATCATTTCCAGCAGCAACTCGTTGCCGCTCGCACGCGTGGCTTCCCACAGTTCCAGCACGCGCTGCTCCTGCTCGACGCGCAGGTCGACGGGGTCGTCGGGGTGATAGTGGACGAGGCACTTCACGACCTGTTCGGTCGGCCAGTGCGTGAGCGACGAGCCGACCGAGCGCGTGTCGTCGAAGCGTAGCGGCCGCGAGCCGGGCAGCTCGACCGGGCGGCCGACCCACCAGCCGCGCCCGGTGGCCGACGCGAGCGCGTCGCTGCCGTACGCGCCGCCGTCGATCAGCACGCCGACGTGGCCGGCGATCCCGCGATCGCGCTCGACCTGTTCGACCGCGCGCACGAGCAGGCGCTTCAGCGTCTTGATCCGCGCTTCGTCCGCGCCGGCCTGCACCGCCAGCTCGTAGAACTGGCTGCGATGGTCGAACGCCATCACGCACAGGTCGTCCCATTCACGGCGCGGCACCGTCACGCGATGCAGGTGCGCGAGCGTGCGGTCGGCGTCGACCTGCGGATTGCGGCTGCCGTCGAACCAGTGTGCGAGTTCGGCCGGCGTCGGCATCGCGGCCGAGCACGCATGGCGCGACACGACGATCGCGCCGCACGCGTTCGCGATGCGCGTCGATTCGGCCCAGTCGCGCCCGCGCAGCAGCCCTGACAGCAGGCCCGACAGGAACGCATCGCCCGCGCCGAGCACGTTCAGCACTTCGACGCGCTCGCCGAGAAAGGTCGGCGCAGCGTCGATGCTGGCCGGAATGTCGCCTTCGATCACGCAGCAGCCGAGCGCGCCGCGCTTGACGACCAGCGTCGCGTTCGTGATCGCGCGCACCGCCTGCAACGACCCGATCAGGTCATGCGGCACACCGCCCGCGATCAGGAATTCCTCCTCGGTGCCGACCAGCAGGTCGAATTCGCCGAGTACCTGCTGCAGTTGCCGTGTCACCTGCGCGTCGGGCACGTAGCGGTTTTCGCCGGCACCGCGTGCGGTCAGCCCCCACAGCACCGGCCGGTAGTCGATGTCGAGGATGCGGACCGCGCCGTGGCGGCGCGCATAGCCGAGCGCAGTCAGCGACGCCTCGCGCGTGCCCGGCGTCGACAGATGCGTGCCGGTGATCGCCAGTGCGCGGCAACCGGCGATGAAATCCTCGCTGATTTCGTCGGCGCGCACGGCCATGTCCGCGCAGTTCTCGCGCACGAACAGCAGCGGGAACGTATCGCGATCCTTCAGCCCGAGCAGCACCAGCGCGGTGAGGCGCTCGCGGTCGGTCTGCAGCTGGCTCGTGTCGCAGCCTTCGCGCTCGAGCGTCTCGCGCAGGAAGCGGCCCATCTGCTCGTCGCCGACGCGCGAAATCATCGCGGTCTTCAGCCCGAGCCGCGCGACGCCGAACGCGACGTTGCCCGACGAGCCGCCGAGATACATCTGGAAGCTGCGCGCGTCCTCGAGGCGGCTGCCGTACTGCTGCGCATAGAGATCCACGGCCACGCGGCCGAGGCAGGCGAGATCGATGGGGCGGTCACTCGGAAAGTTCAGCAGGCTCATATCACGTGTCACGCTCGCGGCCGGCGTTCGGCGCTGCCGGCAGATTAGGGGACCGATCCAGTGGCGACTGTCCGCGGCCTATGCCGCACGACATGAGGCTGCCTGCCACCGGGAGTCGGGCTACGGAACGGAGTCTAGACTTTTTGGAAATACAGTTCCCTAGGTGAAATCACGTAGAAATAAATTTCCAAATTTTCGAGGAAGTGATCTACAGTTTCATCCGGATGCTTCAGTCCCGATCGGACCAGATCGGACTCGGCCCGGCGGCGCGCAACGCGCCGTCTTCCGCCCCCGGAGATGAGGAGACAGATTGATCATGAAGACCAAGCTGATGGCCGTCGCGGCCGCCGCGATCCTGGCTGCGCCGCTCGCGCATGCCGAGAAGATCGGCGTGACGATGGCATCGTTCGACGACACGTTTCTGACCATCCTGCGCAACAGCATCGCCGATTCGGCGAAGAAGGACGGCGCGACGGTGCAGATCGAGGACGGCGGCAATGACGTCGGCAAGCAGTTGAGCCAGGTCCAGAACATGATCGCGCAGAAGGTCGACGCGATCATCGTGAATCCGGTCGATACCGACGCGACGCCGAAGATCACGAAGATGGTGACCGCGGCGAAGATCCCGCTCATCTACGTGAACCGCAAGCCGGTCGACTTCGACAAGCTGCCGGCCGGCGTCGCGGTCGTCGCCTCCGACGAAAAGCAGTCGGGCACGCTGCAGGCGCGCCAGGTGTGCAAGCTGCTCGGCGGCAAGGGCGACCTCCTGGTGCTGATGGGCGAGCTGTCCAACGAATCGGCGCGCGCCCGCACCAAGGACATCGAGGACGTGATCGCGACGAAGGAATGCGCGGGCATGAAGATCGTCGACAAGCGCGAAGGCAAGTGGAGCCGCACGCAGGGCCAGGACATCACGATGAACTGGCTGAGCTCCGGGACCAAGTTCGACGCGATCGTGTCGAACAACGACGAAATGGCGATCGGCGCGATCAATGCGCTGAAGGCCGCGCGCAAGCTCACGCCGAAGACGGTCGTCGCGGGTATCGACGCGACGCCGGACGGGCTCGCCGCGATGAAGGCCGGCGAGCTGAAGGTGTCGGTCTACCAGAACGCGACCGGGCAGGGCGCGCAGGCGGTGGCCGCGGCACTCAAGCTCGCGAAGAAGCAGCCGGTCGATCGCTACGTGAACGTGCCGTTCGAACTCGTGACGCCGGAGAACATGAACCAGTACGCGAAGCACTGACCGGTTTTTCCGCTGAACTGCGCGGGCCCGGCGCGACCGGGTTCGCGCGCGATTTTCGAGGAACGTCCATGTTTACAGCCAGGATCGCGCGCTCGATGGCCAGCGAAAGCGCGCCGGCCGCGTCGTCCGCCGCGCCCGGTTCGTCCGGTGCGCCCATGGCCGACTGCGTGCTCGAGGTGCGCGGCGTCGGCAAGTCCTTCCCCGGCGTCGTCGCGCTCGACGGCGTGCAGTTCCGCGTGCGCCGCGGCACCGTGCATGCGCTGATGGGCGAGAACGGCGCCGGCAAGTCCACGCTGATGAAGATCATCGCGGGCGTCTACACGCCCGACCAGGGCGAAATCCTGATCAACGGCGAACCGGTCGTGCTGAACGGCCCGCTCGATGCGCTCGACCGCGGCATCGCGATGATCCATCAGGAACTCAACCTGATGCCGTACATGACGGTCGCGGAGAACATCTGGATTCGCCGCGAACCGAAGAACCGCTTCGGCCTGATCGATCACGCCGAGCTGCGCCGCCGCACGGCCGCGCTGTTCGAGCGGCTGTCGATCGACATCGATCCGGAAACCGACGTGCGCACGCTGACGGTCGCGAGCCGCCAGATGGTCGAGATCGCGAAGGCCGTGTCGTTCGACTCGGACGTGCTGATCATGGACGAGCCGACCTCCGCGCTGACCGAGAAGGAAGTCACGCACCTGTTCCGCATCATTCGCCAGCTGCGCGAGCAGGGCAAGGGCATCGTCTACATCACCCACAAGATGAACGAGCTGTTCGAGATCGCCGACGAGTTCTCGGTATTCCGCGACGGCAAGTACATCGGCACGCATGCATCGAGCGACGTCACGCGCGACGACATCATCCGCATGATGGTCGGGCGCGAGATCACGCAGATGTTCCCGAAGGAGGAGGTGCCGATCGGCGACGTCGTGCTGTCGGTGAAGGATCTCTGCGTCGACGGCGTGTTCCGCGACGTGAGCTTCGAGCTGCGCGCGGGTGAAATCCTCGGCGTCGCGGGCCTCGTCGGCTCGGGGCGCTCGAACGTCGCGGAGGCGCTGTTCGGCGTCGTGCCGGCCACCTCGGGCGAGATCCGCATCGACGGCAAGCCGGTGCGTATTGCGACGCCCGCTCAGGCGATGAAGCACGGGATGGCGTTCCTCACCGAGGACCGCAAGGATTCCGGCTGCTTCCTGAATCTCGACCTGCTCGCGAACATGGAAGCGGCGGTGCTGAGCCGCCGCTACGTGAAGTTCAATTTCGTGCAGCAGGCGCAGCTGAAGCGCGACTGCGAGGAAATGAGCCGGATGCTGCGCGTGAAGTCGCCCGGGCTGCACGAGGAAATCCAGAACCTGTCGGGCGGCAACCAGCAGAAGGTGCTGATCGGCCGATGGCTGCTTACGCAACCGCGCATCCTGATCCTCGACGAACCGACGCGCGGTATCGACGTCGGCGCGAAGGCCGAGATTCACCGGCTCGTCAGCGCGCTCGCCGGCAAGGGCGTCGCGGTGCTGATGATCTCGTCGGAAATGCCGGAAGTGCTGGGGATGAGCGATCGCGTGATGGTGATGCACGAAGGGCGCATGACCGGCATCGTCGATCGCAAGGACGCCGACCAGGTCCGCATCATGGATCTCGCGTCGCGCTGAGCCGCAACAAGATTGGAGACAACTGAAATGGGCAACCTGAACCCGGTCGCGGATGCGCAGACCATGACACTCAAGTCGCGGCATGCGAAGTGGCCGCCCGAACTGAGCATCTTCCTGGTGCTGGTCGGCATCAGCCTGTTCTTCGAGGTCGTCGGCTGGATCGTCGTCGGCCAGAGCTTCCTGTTCAATGCCGAGCGGCTCGAGATCATCGTGCTGCAGATGGCCGTGATCGGCATCATCGCGGTCGGCGTGAACCTCGTGATCATCACTAGCGGGATCGACCTGTCGTCCGGGTCGGTCGTCGCGGCGGCCGCCGTCGTGTCGGCGAGCCTCGCGCAGGTGTCCGACTTCCCGCGCGCGGTGTTTCCGCACCTCACCGACCTGCCGGTCATCTGGCCGGTGCTGGCCGGCGTGTGCGTCGGGCTGCTGGTGGGCCTCCTGAACGGCACGCTGATCGCGCTGACGGGCATCCCGCCGTTCATCGCGACGCTCGGCACGATGGTCGCCGCGCGCGGCTTCGCGAAGTGGTTCACCAACGGGATGCCGGTGTCGATGCTGACCGACCCGTTCGCGGCGATCGGCGCAGGGGCGAATCCGGTGATCATCTTCCTGGTGGTGGCCGCGATCTTCCACGTCGTGCTGCGCTACACGCGCTTCGGCAAGTACACCTATGCGATCGGCGCGAACCGCCACGCGGCCGTCGTGTCGGGCATCAACGTCACGCGGCACCTGATCTTCGTCTATGCGATCGCGGGCCTGTTGAGCGGCATCGCCGGCACCGTGACGGCCGCGCGTGCGATCTCCGGCCAGTCGGGCATGGGCGTGATGTACGAGCTCGATGCGATCGCGGCCGTCGTGATCGGCGGCACGTCGCTGTCGGGCGGCCTCGGCCGCGTGACGGGCACCGTGATCGGCGTGCTGATCCTCGGCGTGATGACGTCGGGCTTCACGTTCATCCGCATCGACGCGTACTACCAGGAGATGGTCAAGGGCGCGATCATCGTCGCGGCCGTGATCGCCGACCAGTACCGCAACAAGAAGTCGCGTCGTTGAGCGCACGCGTGATCCAGAAATCAGACTTCGCAAAGGACACCCGATGAAGATCGCGCTGGACCCCTACATGATTCGCCACCTGCCGCTCGACCGGCTGCCGCACGCGGTGGCCGAGCTCGGCTACGACCAGATCGAGCTGTCGCCGCGCAGCGACTTTCTCGACTGGTGGGTGATGCCGCGCGCGACCCGCGAACGCATGGCCGCATTCCGCCAGGCGCTGCGCGCGAGCGGCGTGGGCCTCGCGTCGCTGCAGCCGATGTACCGCTGGGCGAGCCCGTTCGACGACGAGCGGCAATGGGCGGTGCGCTGCTGGAAGAAGGCGATCGAGGTGGCAGTCGAGATGGAGTGCCCGCTGATGGTGTCGGAGTTCGGGCGCGGCGCGTCGCCCGAGCGCTCGGTCGGCGAGCGGCCGGGCGCGAACCCGAAGGAGCTGTGCGAGGCCGCGTGGTTCCGCTCGATGGACGAACTGCTGCCGATCCTCGAGCGCGAACGCATCGTGCTGTCGGTCGAGCCGCATCCGGAGGACTGGATCGAGCAGTTGCAGCCGGCGATCGACATCGTCACGAATCTCGGTTCGCCGTCGTTGAAGCTGTCGTATATCGCGCCGCACACGTTCTACTACGGCGACGACATGGCCGCGATGATCGCGCAGGCCGCGCCGATCCTCGCGCACGTGCGCGTGGCCGACACGTTCGACCACCGCAAGAGCAGCCAGCTGCGCTACATCGTGAACCCGCCCGGCTCGAACCAGATCCGCGTGCACCAGCATCTCGACATCGGGCAGGGCGAGATCGACTGGGACCTGTTTTTCCGCGCGCTCGGCGCCGCCGGTTTCGACGGCGTGATGTCGTCGTGCGTGTTCGCGTGGGAGGACCGCGCGGAAGCGTCGTCGCGCTACATGCGCGACGCGATCCAGCGCTACGTCGATCGCCATTTCGATCGCACCGCGCGCTGACTGATGACCGATTGCTGACCGGCGCGGCACGGGCCGCGCCGCTGATGAACGAACGACTGGAGAGAACTGCATGACCTTGCAAATCGGCGTGATCGGCTGCGGCGCGATCGGCCAGGACCACATTCGCAGACTGACGCGCACGCTGTCCGGCGCGCGCGTCGTGGCCGTCAACGACATCGATCCGCAGCAGGCGCGCGACGCGGTGACGAAGTACGGGCTCGACGCCGAGATCTACGGCGACGGCCACGAAGTGGTCGCGGCCGCCGACGTGCAGGCCGTGCTCGTCACGTCATGGGGGCCGACGCACGAAGCGTTCGTGCTCGACGCGATCGCGCACGGCAAGCCGGTGTTCTGCGAGAAGCCGCTCGCGGTGACGGCGGAAGGCTGCATGCGCATCGTCGAAGCCGAAGTCGCGCACGGCAAGCGGCTCGTGCAGGTCGGCTTCATGCGGCCGTACGACGAAGGCTATCGCGCGCTCAAGCGCGTGATCGACAGCGGCCAGATCGGCGCGCCGCTGATGCTGCATTGCGCGCACCGCAACCAGTCGGTCGGCGAGCGCTACACGACCGACATGGCGATCACCGACACGCTGATCCACGAGCTCGACGTGCTGCGCTGGCTGCTCGGCGAGGACTATGCGAGCGCGCAGGTCGTCTATCCGAAGAAGACGCGCCATGCATCCGCGCATCTCGCCGATCCGCAGATCGTGCTGCTCGAAACCGCGAGCGGCGTGCGCATCGACGTCGAGATCTTCGTGAACTGCCAGTACGGCTACGACATCCAGTGCGAGGTCGTCGGCGAGCAGGGCATCGCGAAGCTGCCCGATCCGCCGGCCGTCGGGCTCAAGCATGCGGCGCGGCAGTCGGTCGAGATCATGACCGACTGGAAGGAGCGCTTCATCGCGTCGTACGACGTCGAGCTGCAGGCGTTCATCGACGGCGTGCGGCAGGGCGCGCTGACCGGGCCGTCCGCGTGGGACGGCTACGCGGCGGCGGTCGCGGCCGACGCGTGCGTGCGGGCCCAGCAGAGCGGCGCGGTCGAGGCGATCGCGATGGCCGAGCGTCCCGCGTTCTATCGCGGCTGACCGGTCGCTTACCTGCCGGAGAGACCGACATGACGATGAAGATTGGCTGCGCGCCCTGCTGCTGGGGCGTCGACGACGTGAAGAACCCGCACCTGCCGCCGTGGCGGCACGTGCTTGCCGAGGCCGCGCAGGCCGGCTACTCGGGCATCGAGCTCGGGCCGTACGGCTACATCCCGCTCGAACTCGACCTGGTGAGCGCCGAACTCGAACGCCAGCGCCTGAGCATCACGGCCGGCACGATCTTCGACGATCTCGTGTCGCCGGAGAACCTGCCGAACCTGCTGCGCCAGACGCGCGACATCTGCGCGCTGATCACGCGGCTGCCGAAGTTGCCGACGCAGGACGGCCAGCGCTATGCGGCGCCATACCTGGTCGTGATGGACTGGGGCCACGAGGAACGCGACTACGCGGCCGGCCACGGCGATCGCGCGCCGCGGCTGTCCGACGCGCGCTGGGCGCGGATGGTCGACCATATCCGGCAGATCGCCACCATCGCGCGCGACGAGTTCGGCGTGCGCGCGGTGATCCATCCGCATGCGGGCGGCTACATCGAGTTCGCGGACGAGATCGACCGGATCGTCGCCGACATTCCGGCCGACACGGCGGGCCTGTGTCTCGACACCGGCCACCTGCATTACTCGGGCATGGACCCGGAAACGTGGTTGCGCCGCCATGCGGCACGGCTGGACTACGTGCATTTCAAGGATATCGACGCGGCCGTGTACGACACGGTGATGGGCGAGCACATCGCGTTTTTCGCGGCCTGCGCGCGCGGCGTGATGTGCCCGATCGGCACTGGCGTGCTCGACTACCCGGCGATCCGCCGCGCGCTCGACGACATCGGCTACGCCGGCTACATCACGATCGAACAGGAGCGCGACCCGCGCAACGCCGGCACGAGCCTGCGCGACGTCGCCGCGAGCCGCGCGTTTCTCGCGTCGGCCGGTTTTGCATGATCCCCTGAACACGCACCAGGAACACCACCATCATGATTGACGGACAGATTCTGCTTGGCCATTCGATTCGCTGGGGCATGGTCGGCGGCGGGCTCGGCAGCCAGATCGGCTACAGCCACCGGTCGGCCGCGCTGCGCGACGGCAGCTTCCAGCTGGTTGCCGGCGCATTCGACATCGATCCCGAGCGCGGCCGCCAGTTCGGCGTGAAGCTCGGCGTCGCGGCCGAGCGCTGCTATCCCGACTACGCGACGATGTTCGACGCCGAGGCGCGCCGCCCGGATGGCATCCGCGCGGTGTCGATCGCGACGCCGAACAACACGCACTTCGAGATCTGCCGTGCCGCGCTGAACGCCGGGCTGCACGTGGTCTGCGAGAAGCCGCTGTGCTTCACGACCGAGGAGGCCGAGGCGCTGCAGCGCCTGTCGGTCGAGAAAAACCGGATCGTCGGCGTCGCGTACGGCTATTCCGGACACCAGATGATCGAGCAGGCGCGCGAAATGATCGCGCGCGGCGATCTCGGCGAGATCCGCATCGTGCAGATGCAGTTCGCGCACGGCTTCCATAGTGAAGGCGTCGAGGCCGCGAGCGCGGCCGCGCGCTGGCGCGTCGATCCGAAGTTCGCCGGCCCGAGCTACGTGCTCGGCGACATCGGCACGCATCCGCTGTACATCTCCGAGGTGATGGCGCCGGAACTGAAGATCCGGCGGCTGATGTGTTCGCGGCAGAGCTTCGTGAAGAGCCGCGCGCCACTCGAGGACAACGCGTTCACGATCATGGAGTACGACACCGGCGCGATCGGCTACGTGTGGTCGAGCGCGGTGAACGCCGGTTCGATGCACGGGCAGAAGGTGCGCGTGATCGGCTCGAAGGCGAGCGTCGAATGGTGGGACGAGCATCCGAACCAGTTGCGCTACGAAATCCAGGGGCAGCCCGCGCAGGTGCTCGATCGCGGGATGCCGTACCTGCATCCGAACGCCACGCGCGAAGACCGCATCGGCGCCGGGCATCCGGAAGGGCTGTTCGAGGCATGGTCGAACCTGTACGCGCGCTTCGCACTCGCGATGGATGCGGCCGATCGCGGCGACGCCGCGGCGGTGAAGGCCATCCGCATTCCGGACGTCCACGCGGGCGTCGAGGGCGTGCGCTGGGTCGAGAATTGCGTGCGTTCGGCCGATGCGGGCGGCGTGTGGGTCGACTATCGTTGAACTGGATAAGGCCGGCTGCGCGGCGCTTCGTCGCGATTGTCGCGGCAGCCGGCCTTGGTACACACCCTGATCTTTACGACGCCGCGAGCGCGTTGGACAATCGTTTCCAGTCTTGCCGTGGAGCGTGTGCAAGTGATGACCGAGCGCGTGGGAGCGAGCCGGCGGCGCGGGTCGTGCCGCAAACGTGATTAAATTCGCCCTTCATGCATGTATCCAGTCGAGCCCCGGGCCGCGCCGGCCAGCCGCGCGCGCGCATCGGGGCCGTCAACTTCGCGCTATCCGATGAGCTCATCCGAGAAACCTCCCGCCACCGTCGAGGCGTTCCTGCAGCACCTGACGCAGGAGTACGACGGCCTCAGCAATCGCCTGAAGGTGATCGCGCGCCACGTGGAAACGCATCGGGACCAGCTTGGGCTGGAAGGCATCCAGTCGCTCGCGGAAGCCTGCGGCGTCCAGCCGTCGGCCGTCGTGCGCTTCGCGAAGCACTTCGGCTTCTCCGGTTTCTCCGAGATGCAGCGGTTGTTCCGCGAGGGGCTCGCGCAGCAGATCGCGCCGGGGCGTGCGTACAACCTGCGGCTGCGCGACGTGATCGAAGCCGGCTCGTCGAGCCTGCAGCCCGAACAGATCGCCGACGAATTCATCAAGGGCAGCATTGCCGGGATGCAGCAGTTGCGGCAGACGCTCGATTCGCAGGCACTCGCGCAGGCCGTCGACCTGCTCGCCGATACGCAGGCGATCTGGATCGCCGGGTCGCGGCGTGCGTTTCCGATCGCCGTGTATCTCGACTATGCGCTGCAGCACACCGACAAGCGCATCGGGCTGTTCGACGCGCTCGGCAGCATGCATCTCGGCCAGATCCGCTCGGTGCGCGAGGGCGACGTGATGATCGCGATCTCGTTCATGCCGTATGCGGACGAGACCGTGCAGGTCGCGCAGCAGGCCGCGCAGCGCGGCGCACGCTTGATCGCGATTACCGACAGCCGGATGAGCCCGCTTGCGCGGGAAGCGGAAGTGACGCTGATGGTGCAGGACAGCGCGACGTTCGGTTTCCGCGCGCTGACGGCCACGATGGGTCTCGCACAGAGCCTGTTCGTCGCGCTCGCGTACCGGCTCGAGCTGTCGTACCTGCCGACCGCCGACGGCGCGCACGGCACGAAGGCCGGTTGATCCCGACTGCCGGTGCGCCGCCCGCCGAATGGGTCGGCGGAGGGCGCACCGGCCGGCTTACTTCGCGGTCGGCATCGCGAATTCGGCGCCCTTGCCGATGCTCGACGACCAGCGCTGCATCACCGACTTCTGGCGCGTGTAGAAGCGCACGCCTTCCTCGCCGTACGCGTGCATGTCGCCGAACAGGCTCTTCTTCCAGCCGCCGAAGCCGTGCCACGCCATCGGCACCGGAATCGGCACGTTGATGCCGACCATGCCGACCTGGATGCGCCGCGCGAATTCGCGCGCGATGCCGCCGTCGCTCGTGAAGCACGACACGCCGTTGCCGAACTCGTGCGCGTTGATCAGGTCGACCGCTTCGCCGAAATCCTTCACGCGCACGCAGCCGAGCACCGGCCCGAAGATCTCTTCCTTGTAGATCCGCATGTCGGGGCTCACGTGGTCGAACAGCGTGCCGCCCGTGAAGAAGCCGGCCTCGCGGCCCGGCACGCGCAGCCCGCGGCCGTCGACCACCAGTTGCGCGCCTTCGTTCACGCCTTGCTCGATATAGCCTTCGATGCGCTTGAGCGCTTCGCCGGTGACGATCGGCCCCATCTCGACTTCCGGCGACATCCCGTCGCCGATCACCAGCGTGCGCGCGCGTTCGGCCACGGCCGGCACGATCCTGTCGGCCACGTCGCCGACCAGCACCGCGATGCTGATCGCCATGCAGCGCTCGCCGGCCGAGCCGTACGCGGCGCCGATCAGCGCGTCGACCGCCTGGTCGAGGTTCGCGTCGGGCATCACGACGAGGTGGTTCTTCGCGCCGCCGAGCGCCTGCACGCGCTTGCCCGACTGCACCGCGCGCTGCTGCACGTAGGCGGCGATCGGCGTCGAGCCGACGAAGCTGACGGCCTGCACGTCCGGGTGATCGAGAAGGGCATCGACCGCGCCCTTGTCGCCCTGCACGACGTTGAACACGCCGGCGGGCAGGCCGGCCTGCGTGAGCAGGTCGGCGATGAACAGCGCGGCCGACGGGTCGCGCTCGCTCGGCTTCAGCACGAACGTGTTGCCCGTCGCGAGCGCGACCGGGAACATCCAGCACGGCACCATGCACGGGAAGTTGAACGGCGTGATGCCCGCGACGACGCCGAGCGGCTGGCGCATCGTCCAGTTGTCGATGCCGGTGCTGACCTGGTCGGTGAAGTCGCCCTTCAGCAGTTGCGGCACGCCGCACGCGAATTCGATGATGTCGATGCCGCGCGCGACTTCGCCCTGCGCGTCGGAGAACACCTTGCCGTGCTCGGCCGTGATGATCGCCGCCAGCGTGTCGCGGTGCTCGTTCATCAGCTGCAGGAAGCGGTGCAGCACGCGCGCGCGGCGGATCGGCGGCGTGTCGGCCCAAGCCGGGAACGCCGCGTGGGCCGACGCGACGGCCCGTTCGACTTCGTCGTTGCCGGCCAGCGCGACGCGCCGCACCGCGCGACCGAGCGCCGGATTGAAGACGTCCTGGAAGCGGCCGCTGCGGCCGGCGACGGGTGCGCCGTCGAGGTAGTGGCCGACGTCGGCGTCGGACGTATAGGCGGGAACCGTGGTCATGCGTGTCTCCTGGGGATGAGGGGCAACAGCGCCTAGTCTAGGGAAACCGGCAGGGCGGGAGAAGGCCGCGAAACTTGATTCACTGTTCAGAATTCTGAATAATCAGTGGATGAATCAGCAAAATGTCCAGGCGCTCTGGCCGCATATCCATTCGCTGACGGTGCTGGCCGCCGCGGGCAGTTTCACGGCTGCCGCGCAGCGGCTCGGCATCAGCAAGGCCGCGATGAGCCAGCGCATCGCCGATCTCGAAAAGGCGGCCGGCGTGCCGCTCGTGCGCCGCACCACGCGCAGCGTGCGGCTCACCGATGCGGGCCAGACGCTGGTCGACAGCACGCGCGACGCGTTCGAGTCGATCGGCCAGCATTTCGCGCGGGTGAAGGATCTCGCCGGCGAGCCGCGCGGGCTGCTGCGCGTCACGGTGCCGGTCGCGCTCGGGCGCCAGCAGGTCGTGCCGCACCTGCCCGATTTCCTGCGCCAGCATCCGGGCGTGCAGATCGAGCTCGATCTGTCGGACCGCCTGCATTCGCTGACGCAGGAGGGCTTCGACCTCGCGATCCGCCATACGACCACCGCGCCGCAGACCCACGTCGCGTGGAAGCTGTGCGACACGCGTTCGCTGCTGGTCGCGAGCCGCGACTATCTCGACGCGCGCGGCGCGCCGCGCCACCCGAGCGAACTCGTCGATCACAGCTGCCTGTGCTACCTGCGCGACAACGAGCCGGCCGCGTGGAGCTTCGAGCCGGACGGCCGCCGGCGCCAGCGCGTGAGCGTGCCGGTGCGCGGCAGTTTCGCGGCGAACAACAGCGAGGCGATGCGCGAGGCCGCGCTCGGCGGGCTCGGCATCGCGCTGCTGCCCGATTTCAGCGCGCGGCGCGATCTCGACGCCGGCCGGCTCGTCGCGCTGCTCGACGGCTGGCGGCCGTCGGGCGCGTTCGGCGATCACATTTTCGCGATTCGTCCGTACAGCCCGGTCGTGCCGAGCGCGGTGCGCGCGCTGGTGCGCCACTTGCGCGAGCGGCTCGCGGGCGGCTTCTCCGGCGCGTGAGCCGGCTGCCGGCTGCCGGCGGGCGCGGGGCCGTGGACGGCCGGGCAGGCGCGGCGGCGCTGCGGTAAAATCGCGGCTTCCTCCCGCGCCGTGTGTGGCGCGTCATTCGAAGGTCGACAGCCGATGCAGATTCACAAGGAAGTGGACGCGCGCGGGCTCAATTGCCCGTTGCCGATCCTGCGTGCCAAGAAAGCGCTTGCCGATATGGAGAGCGGGCAGATCCTCAAGGTGCTCGCGACCGATCCGGGCTCGCAGCGCGATTTCGCCGCGTTCGCGAAGCAGACGGGCAACGAGATCGTCGAATCGACGACGCAGGACAAGACCTTCGTGTTCCTGATGCGTCGCCGCTGAAGGCACGCATCGCGCGTCCCGCGGTGCCGGGCTCCCGGCCGGCCGCGCCTCGGCAGTCGCGCCTGGCCGACCGCCCCAAGCCGGTTGCCCCTTGGCCGGTCGTCCCTAACCGGGTGTCCCTCTCTGACAATTCTTAAACCTCATTGCGTGACCGGCTGCGTATACTGACCCGGCCGGTCGTCCGCTCCCAGCGGAGGCGCCGGCCACGGTACGTCGCACGGCGGGCTCGGGGGCCATGCCTGACGCTACCGTCGTACAACGGGGAGAGGACATGTCCTTCAGACCAGGGACCCTTCGAAGTCCGTCCGGAGCGGAAAGCATCGCGCCCGTGCGCACCTCGGAATTGAGCCGGATCGAGCTCGATCCGCAGCAGGACCGCCACGCGCGTGCCGCACTGGAGGCATATGCGGATTCGGCCGCGGCCGAGATGCCGTGGCTGGCCGAGTGGCTCGACGAACGGCTGCGCGATGCCGCGCGGGACGACGGCTCGGGCCCGACCTACTGCGGCGCAACGATCGAACGCGTGTTCGATCTGGCGCAGGCATGGGCGGCGGGCCAGCCCGACTACGCGGCCCATGCGTGGGAGCGCGTGCGCGACCAGCTGCAGCGGATGCTGGCGCAACCGCCGCTCTCGGAGCCGCCGTCGCCACGCATGCCGACCGATGATTTTGCCGAGCCGGTGGCCGGCATCGCGGGCGCCGATTAGGCGTCCGGTTGCGCAACAGAAAGGATTATTCGAAGAAAGGGCGATAGTCCGCGCAATTTCTTGGCGAATTTCATACTACTATGATGAAATCGCCGGTTCGTCCGTGCCCCGTTTTTGAGATATTTAGCCGGGGTCGCCGGTTTGCGCAGGTGGCGCGAGCGGCGAACGACGGCTCGCTGGCCGGTATCCGCCGCCGCGCGCAGGTTGCGCGGCCGGGGCAGGCGCGGGAGCCGAATGGACGAACCGACTTCGATTTGCGGGGTGCTATGAGAATTGCTGTACTGGATGACGATCCGGCCCAGACGGATTTCGTCAGTCAAACGCTGACGGCCGTTGGCCATACGTGCTATGCGTTCAAGGAAGGCAAGGCCCTGAAGAAGCGCCTGCAGCGCGAGACGTTCGATCTGCTGGTGCTCGACTGGAACGTGCCCGACATGTCCGGCGAGGAAGTGCTCAAGTGGGTGCGCGCCAACCAGACCGAGCACAGCCTGCCGATCATCTTCATGACGAGCCGCGACGACGAGGCGGGGATCACGCAGATCCTCAATGCCGGCGCCGACGATTACGTGGTCAAGCCGGTGTCGGGCCCGATCCTGCGCGCGCGCATCGGTTCGCTGCTGCGCCGCGCCTATCCGGTCAACGCCGAGGCGACCGTCCGCGAATTCGATCAGTTCCGTTTCGACGTGAACCTGAAGCAGGCGTACGTCGGCGACAAGGCCGTGAGCCTCACGCAAAAGGAATTCGAGCTCGCGCTGCTGCTGTTCCAGCATCTCGACCGGCCGCTGTCGCGCGCGCACATTCTCGACCTCGTGTGGAAGCAGGCGACCGACATTCCGTCGCGCACGATGGATACGCACATTTCGATGCTGCGCACCAAGCTCGGCCTGCGGCCCGAGAACGGCTACCGTCTCGCGCCGATCTACGGGTACGGCTACCGGCTCGAACGGGTCGGCCAGGGGGAACCGGAGTGACGACGCGAATCACGCAACGCACGGCGCACTTGGGTACGGCGG
>NZ_JACFYV010000011.1:0-74279 GCF_016759955.1 Burkholderia sp. KCJ3K979 | reverse complement strand
AGCGTGGTGTGATCATCGCGCCGGGGTCCGTGATAAGTGAGTCGGCGTCTAGTTCACCAAAGCGCGATACTGATGTGGATATCTGGGTAAAAAGCATCAACAAGCCCGTGAACACGAGAAAGAGCCTTTTCGGGAAGTTCAAAGAGCCCGACGTGTTCTATCCGATCTACAACTCCGACTATAGTCGATGGCGCGCCAAGCATCATAGGGGCGGCGACTTTATGATATATTCACAACCCGTCTATCTAAAGCTGAAGAAACCTGTCGAAATAAAGCTTGGTGAAATATGCAGATTAGCGCCCTCCGAATCACTGGGCTAGCCATTCTTCTGTTTTTGCTGATTGGCTTTTCCATTCATATGACCAGACCAAATTATGGTCGGTGCGATTTTTTTGAAAAGGAACTGAATGGGGGGAAGAAGGAATTTGGGGGCGTGGAATATTACGCAAAGTTGTGTGGAGCGAATGTTCGGAATGGGCATGAAGTGAGGCTTCAGCTTTTTGACGGAACCGGAGAATTGCGCGCTCAACGCTATTTTTCATACTATGTAAATTCAGCAACCGAGCGAGAACTGGTAGATGGTGCCGGTGGAATCATATATTACGATGGCTCGAGCAGTGATGTGATGCAGTTGCTTGCGATTCCGCCTACCAAGTGGGATCGGATTCGCGCCCAACTACCTTTATTTTAATTGTGGTGATCGTGTGCAAAAGAAAAGCCTCCGACCCTTCACAAGCCGGGGGCTTTCGTCGTTCTGCGCCACTTCGGGTTGCCAGCCGATAGCACCTGCCGTCCACACCGCCATTCATCCAGTACGAGTCCCCGCAAACCGCCCAGTCGGCAACCCCGCGTAGCGTGTCTGCGCGACGAACACGCCGCCCGCGTGCGCATCGTCGGCCAGCGCGTCATCGCTCAGGTCAACACGCGCACTCGTCACATACAGCCGGCCTTCACCGTCGATGGCAACGCAGCTCGGCTGCGCGGTCGGCACTTCAACGCGATCCGTCTCGATCCCGTCCGGCCCATAACGCACCACGCGCCGCCCACCCCACTGCGCATTCCACAGCCCGCCGTCACGATCGACGATCGAGCCGTCCGGGTCGCCGTCTACATCCGTCAGCCGCGCGAACGGCCGCACATTGGCCACATCGCCCTCCGCGCGGTAATCGCACACGAAAATCTCGCGCACCAGCGAATCGCAGAAATACATCTTCGAACCATCCGGCGAGAACCCGATGCTGTTCGCGATCGCGGCCGGCGGCAACGCGAGCCGTTCGAGCGTGAGATCGGAATTGAGCCGATAGAACCCGCCGACCGCGCGCGGCGGCTCGGCGCCTTCGTCCTTCATCCCGAACACGAACGCGCCGGCCCCGTCGCAGCGCCCGTCGTTCAGCCGCGTGGGCAGTTCAGGCTCGACGTCGACGATCCGCGTGAACGCGCCGCTGCGCAGATCGAAGAACGCGAGATGGGTCGCGAGCCCGACCAGCAGCACGTCTGGATCGTCGGTCAGCGCAAAGCAGGCGAGCCGCTCAGGCATCGCCCACTGCGCGAGATCCGAACCGTCCGCGCGACAGCGCCACAGCCGCGCGCCTTCGATGTCCACCCAGTACAGCGCGTGCGTCCTGTCGCACCACGTCGCGCCTTCGCCGAGCGTGTTGCGGCTGTCGGCCAGCAGCGTCGCCGGCGCGGCCGGATGAGTCTGTTGCATGCCGTCTCCCGATATCTGATCTGTCGCGTTCGCGGGCGGCCGCGCCATCACCGAAGTCAGATCTTCATCGCGCGCCGCTGGTTGCGACGATACTGGTCGAACAGCACCGCGAGCAACAGAATTCCGCCGCGTATCAGATATTGGTAAAAGGTCGGCACGTTCAGCAGGCTCATCGCGTCCTGCACGGAGCCCATGATCAGCACGCCGACCAGCACGCCGGAGATCGTCGCGACGCCGCCCGTCAGCGACACGCCGCCGAGCACGCACGCGGAGATCACGCCGAGCTCGAGGCCGACCGACGTCTTCGGATCGCCGAGGCTCATCCGCGACGCGAGCATCACGCCGGCGAAGCCGGTCACGAGCCCCTGCAGCACGAACACCGCGATCTTGATGCGCATCACCGGCAGCCCCGCGAGCAGCGCGGCCTCGCCGTTGCCGCCGACGGCCAGCGCGTTCTTGCCGAACACCGTCTTGCGCAGCAGGAAGCCGAACACGACGAAGCCGACGATGTTGCTCCAGATCGGAAACGAGATGCCCAGGAACGACCCGCCGCCGAGATCGAAGAAGCGCTCTTCGGAGATCATCACCGCGTCGCCGTTCGACGTGATGAACGCGAGCCCGCGCACGACTTCCATCATCGCGAGCGTGACGATCAGCGAGTTGATCCGGTAGCGCGCGATCAGCACGCCGTTCACGAGTCCGACCGCGCCGCCCGCGAGCACGCCGGCCGCGATCCCGAGCACGACGCTGTGCGTCGCGGTGATCAGCGTCGAGGCGACCACCCCCGAGAACGCGACGATCGACGCGACCGACAGGTCGACTTCGCCGAGCGCGAGCACGAACATCATCGTCACCGAGATCGAACCGATCAGCGTGACCGACAGCAGCAGGCCCTGGATGTTGCGCGGCGTGAGGAAGTCCGGCACGGTCAGCGACAGCGTCGCGAACAGCACCAGAAACACCATCACGATGCCGGAGCGGTTGATCAGCTGCCACACGCCGCTGCGTGGTCGCACGGGCGTGGCCGCGGCGGCGGCATCCGGGGACGGGGAAGTACGTTGGGGTTGCATTGCCTGGCTCATATCAGTTCACTTGCTTTCCGGTTGAACAGCACGCCCGCTAGCGCGGCAGCGCGAGCTTGATCAGCGCGTCGGGCGTCGCGTGCGCCTTCGCGACCTCGCCCGCGATCCGTCCTTCCTTCATCACGACGATGCGGTCCGACACGCCGATCACCTCGGCCAGATCGCTCGACACGAGGATCACCGTGCGGCCCGCTTCCGCGAGTTCGTAGAACAGGTTGTAGATTTCGGCGCGCGCGCCGACGTCGATGCCGCGCGTCGGCTCGTCCATCAGGAACACGTCGATGCGTTCGGCGAGCCAGCGCGCGAGCACGACCTTCTGCTGGTTGCCGCCCGACAGCGCGCCGATCGGCGTGTCGCCGTCGCGGGTCTTGATCGCGAGGCGCTCGATGTATTTCTGTGCGAGTTCGCGTTCGCGTCGCCCGTCGAGCAGCACGCGCGCCGGGCTGAAATGGCGGCGCGCGCTGATGTTCAGGTTGTCGGCCACCGACGCGATCGCGACGATGCCTTCCTGCTTGCGGTCTTCCGGGCACAGCGCGATGCCGGCGCGCACCGCGTCGCGCGGGCTGCCGAACGCCACCCGCTTGCCGTTCAGCTCGACGTGCCCGGCGCTCGGTCGCACCGCGCCGTACAGCAGCTTCATCAGCTCGGAGCGGCCCGCGCCGACGAGCCCGAAGAAGCCGACGATCTCGCCGCGCCGCGCGGTGAACGACACGGGCTCGGCCAGCCCCGGCCCCGCCAGCCCTTTCGCTTCGATCAGCACGTCGCCGGCCGGGCGCGGCCGGTAGCCGTACACGTCCTCGATCGAACGGCCGACCATGCAGCCGATCAGCCGGTCGCGGTCGAGATCGGAGACGGAATCGAACGTATCGATGCGGCGGCCGTCGCGAAACACCGTCACGCGGTCGCACAGTTCGTAGACTTCCTCCATCCGGTGCGTGACGTAGATGATCGCGCGGCCTTCGGCGCGCAGCGCGCGGATGATCCGGAACAGTTGCGTGGTCTCGCGCGCGGACAGCGAACTCGTCGGTTCGTCGAACGCGATCACGCGTGCATCGCGCATCAGCGCCTTGCCGATCTCGATCATCTGGCGCTGGCCAATCGACAGATATTTCACCGGGATGCCCGGATCGATGTGCTCGCCGAGCCGCTCCAGCGCATCGAGCGCGCGTGCCGCGAGCGTGCGCTCGTCGACCACGCCGAGCCGGCTCGGCAGTTGCCCGAGCATCAGGTTTTCCGCGACCGTCAGCTCGGGCACCAGATGCAGTTCCTGGTAGATGATCGCGATGCCGGCCTCGAGCGCCGCGCGCGTCGACGCGAAACGCTGCGCGGTGCCGTTCAGCGTCAGCGTGCCGGCCTGCGGCTGGTTCACGCCGGACAGCACCTTCAGCAGCGTCGATTTACCCGCGCCGTTCTCGCCCATCAGCCCGTGCACTTCGCCCGCGCGCACCGACAGCGACACCGCGTCGAGCGCACGCACGCCCGGAAACGTCACGGTGATGCCGTCGAGCGCGAGCAGCGGGCCGTCCGGCGGCGTATCCGCTTCGGCGTCGTGGCCGGACGCGGCCGTCATCGTCTGCATCGTCATCGCGTTCTCGCCTCGCCCCGCTCAGATACCGAGTTCGGCGCGCACGGCCTGCCAGTTCGCGCGCGTCATCAGCTTGCCGCTCGTCTGCGTGTCGGCCGGCGGCGTCTTGCCGTTGCGAATCCAGTCGACGAGGTTCTGCGTGCTGTCCTTGCCGTGGTTCGTCGAGCTGACCGCGATCGTCCCGTAGAAGCCGGTCGGCTCCTTCTTCTGGAACTCGGCGAACGCCTCGCCAGCGCCGTTGATGCCGACGCCGATCACGTCGGCCGCCGGGATGTGCAGCTGTTCGGTCGCGCGCACCGCGCCGAGCACGGTTTCCTCGTTCAGCGCGTAGATCACCCATTTCTTCACGTTCGGATGGCGCGCGAGCACCGGTGCCGCCGCGCTGAAGCCGCCTTCGTCGTCGGTCGTCTTCTGCGGCGCGTCGAAGATGTTCTCCTTGCGGAAGCCGTTCGCGAGCAGCGCCTGGGTCGCGCCGTCGGTGCGCAGCTTCGCGGTCGGCAGCTCATAGTTGGTGATGCGCAGCGCGCCGACTTCCTCCGGCTTCCAGCCGCGCCGCTTCATCTCGTCGGAGATCGCCTGGCCGACCTGGTTGCCGATCTTGGTCGCCGACATCCCGAGGTGCGGCACGTTCGGCAGCGGCTTGCCGCTCGAATCGACGAGCTGGTCGTCGACCGTCACGAACTTCATGTTGTAGCGCTTCGCGCGCGACGCGATCGCCGGCCCGAGACGCACGTCCGGCGCGCAGATCACGAAGCCCTGCGCGCCCTGCGAGCCGAGGTTGTCGATCGCGGCCAGCACCTTCTCGCCGTCCGGCGTGCCGATCTTCACGACCGAGAAATTCTCCTTCTGGCCGAGCGCCGACGCGGCGTTCTGCTCGTTGATGAACCACGCCTGCTCGGGCATCTTCACGAGGAAGCCGATCTTCAGCGGCGCGTCGGCGTGCGCGGCGCCCGTCATCCCGAGTGGCGCGATGCAAAGCGCGGCCAGCAGCGCGCGCAGGGTGTGTCGACGGATCGTGTGAGTCGTGCGGTTCATGGGTGTCTCCTTTGTACCGGCTGATGCCGTGATGTGTGCCGTAATCAATCATTCGTCGCGCGCGCTTCTTCGTACCGAAGCGCGCGCGCAGGTTCAGCGGCCGAACGCGTCGGTCTGCACGCGCCGGCCGAACAGGAAGGCATCGGCGACGAGCCGCAGCGGCCGCACGTCGACGTCGCTTTCGCCACGCGCGATCAGCGCGTGGAAGTGCGCATACAGCGCCGGGTACTCGCGTTCGGGCCCGATCTCGACCGGCTCGCCCGCGATCGACAGTTGCGCGCCGCCGCGGCTGATCGCGAGCACGCCGTCGGCCGTGTCGACCGCGATCTCCCATTGCTCGACCGGGCCGTGGCGCCAGTCGAATTCCGCGTGCACCGGCACGCCGTCGGTATCCGCGCAATCGAGTTCGGCCGCGATCGGCATCTGTGCGTCGCTCGGCACGATGAGCGTCGCCTCGCGCAGCACGAGCTCGCGCGGCAGGATTCGCGTGACGATCGACAGCGCGTTGATGCCCGGATCGAACACGCCGAGGCCGCCCGGCTCCCAGATCCACTGCTGCCCCGGATGCCAGCGCCGCACGTCTTCCTTCCAGCGCACCTGCACCGCGCGGATCGTGCGTTGCGCAAGCCACGCGCGCGCCGGCTCGACCGCGCTCGCGCAGCGCGAATGCCAGGTCGCGAACAGCGTGAGGCCGCGCTCGCGGGCCAGCGCGTCCAGCGCGGCCACTTCGCCGAGCGTCGCGCCCGGCGGCTTCTCGAGCATCACGTGCTTGCCGGCTTCGAGCGCCGCGCGCGCCTGCGCGTAGCGCACCTGCGGCGGCGCGCACAGCGACACGGCGTCGAGTTCGCGCTCCGCGGCCAGCAGCGCACGCAGATCGGGATAGTTGCGCACCCCCGCGACTTCCGCATGGCGGCTCGCGCAGGCGGTCAGCGCGAAGCCCGGCTCGGCGGCGATCGCCGGCAGATGCTGGTCGCGCGCGATCTTGCCGATCCCGACGACACCCAGCGAAATCGGATCACTCATCCTGCATGTCTCCTTCGTGAATCGCTCAGCGCGCCCAGCGCAGCACGAGCGGATCGAGCCGGCGCGCGATCGTGAGCAATTCCGCGCGCGTGTCCGGGTGCAGTTCCGGCATCGGATGCCGCGGCCGCTCGCACGCGATCACGCCGCCTTCGCGCATCAGCGCCTTCGCGGTGAGGATCCCGGACTGGCGGTTCTCGTGATTGATCAGCGGCAGCCATGCCTGGTAATGCGTGAACGCATCGTCGTGCCGGCCTTCGCGGAACGCTTCGAGGATCGGCCGGATGCCGTCCGGGAAGCCGCCGCCCGTCATCGCGCCGGTGGCGCCCGCATGGAGATCGGCGAGCAGCGTGATCGCCTCCTCGCCGTCCCACGGCCCCTCGATCGCGTCGCCGCCGAGCCGGATCAGTTCGCGCAGCTTGTTCGCGGCGCCCGGCGTCTCGATCTTGAAGTACGCGACCTGCTCGATCTCGCGAGCCATTCGCGCGAGGAACGGCGCGGACAGCGGCGTGCCGCTCGCCGGCGCGTCCTGGATCATGATCGGGATGTCGATCGCATCCGACACGCGCGCGAAGAAATCGAAGATCTGCGCTTCCGGCACGCGGAACGTCGCGCCGTGATACGGCGGCATCGCCATCACCATCGCCGCGCCGAGCTGTTGCGCGCGCAGGCTGCGCGCCGCGCACACCTGCGTGCTGTAGTGCGACGTCGTGACGATCACCGGCACGCGGCCGGCCACGTGCTCGAGGATCGTGCGCGTGAGCACGTCGCGTTCGTCGTCGGTGACCGCGAACTGCTCGGAGAAGTTCGCGAGGATGCACAGCCCGTCCGAGCCGGCATCGATCATGAAATCGACCGCGCGCTTCTGGCTCGCGAGGTCGAGTTCGCCGGTGTCGGTAAACGTCGTCGGAACGACGGGAAAAATGCCGCGATGGCGCGGCGTGCTGCTCGATGTCATGGTTCGCGTCCTGCTTCGGCCCGGTTGTCACCGGCCGTCATGCGTTCACGGTTTCATGAAGCGCGGACCGGGAAGGCCCGCAACCGGCGGCGGCGCCTGTCGCGCCGCCCGCCTGCTCAATGCGAATGGCTCGGCACGTCCGCGCCGCGCGTGCCGACCAGGAAGTCGAGGTCGCACCCCTCGTCGGCCTGCAGCACGTGATCGATATACAGCCGCGCGTAGCCGCCCTTGCCGAGCTGGCCGGCCACGCCCGGCGCCGCGGTCGGATCGACGTCCGACAGGCGGCGTTGCAGTTCCTCATCCGTAATGTCGAGATGCAGCGTGCCGGCCTCGCAGTCGAGCTCGATCCAGTCGCCGTTGCGCACCGCGGCGAGCGGGCCGCCGGCGGCCGCTTCCGGCGCGACGTGCAGCACCACCGTGCCGTACGCGGTGCCGCTCATCCGTGCGTCGGAAATCCGCACCATGTCCTTCACGCCCTGGCGCAGCAGCTTCGGCGGCAGCCCCATGTTGCCGACCTCGGCCATGCCCGGATAGCCGCGCGGCCCGCAGTTCTTCAGCACCATCACCGAGCTCGCATCGATGTCGAGCGCTTCGTCGTTGATCGTCGCCTTGTAGTGGTCGAGGTTCTCGAACACCACCGCGCGGCCGCGATGCTTGAGCAGTTCGGGGCTCGCCGCCGACGGTTTCAGCACCGCACCGCGCGGCGCGAGATTGCCGCGCAGGATGCAGATCCCGCCGTCCGCGATCAGCGGCCGGTCGAGCGGGCGGATCACCTCGTCGTCGTAGTTCGGCGCTTCGCGCACGTTGTCCCACAGCGACTTGCCGTTCACCGTCAGCGCATCCGGGTGCGGCAGCAGCCCGCCTTCGCCGAGCCGGCGCAGCACGGCCGGCAGCCCGCCCGCGTAATAGAACTCCTCCATCAGGAAGCGCCCCGACGGCATCAGGTCGACGATCGTCGGCGTGTCGCGGCCGATGCGCATCCAGTCTTCCAGTTCGAGCGGCACGCCGATGCGGCCGGCGATCGCCTTCAGGTGGATCACCGCGTTGGTCGAGCCGCCGATCGCCGCGTTCGTGCGGATCGCGTTCTCGAACGCCGCGCGCGTCAGGATCTTCGACAGCACGAGCCCTTCGAGCGCCATCTCGACGATGCGGATGCCCGACATGTGCGCGAGCACGTAGCGGCGCGAGTCGACGGCCGGAATCGCCGCGTTGTGCGGCAGCGCGACGCCGAGCGCCTCGGCCATGCACGCCATCGTCGACGCGGTGCCCATCGTGTTGCAGGTGCCGGCCGAGCGCGACATCCCGGCTTCGGCCGACAGGAAGTGATGCACGTCGATCTCGCCGGCCTTCAGCGCTTCGTGCAGCTGCCACACGGCCGTGCCCGAACCGATGTTCTTGCCCTCGAGCTTGCCGTTCAGCATCGGGCCGCCCGACACGACGATCGCCGGCACGTCGCAGCTTGCCGCGCCCATCAGCAGCGCCGGTGTCGTCTTGTCGCAACCGGCGAGCAGCACGACCGCGTCGATCGGGTTGCCGCGGATCGCTTCCTCGACGTCCATCGACGCGAGGTTGCGCGTGAGCATCGCCGACGGCCGCAGATTCGATTCGCCGTTCGAGAACACCGGGAACTCGACCGGGAAACCGCCCGCTTCCGAGATCCCGCGCTTCACGTGCTCGGCGAGCTTGCGAAAGTGCGCGTTACACGGCGTCAGTTCGGACCACGTGTTGCAGATGCCGATGATCGGCCGGCCGTCGAATTCGTGATCGGGAATGCCCTGATTCTTCATCCAGCTCCGGTACATGAAGCCGTTCTTGTCGTTCGTGCCGAACCATTGGGCGGAGCGCAGCCTGGGTTTTGTTGCCGACATCGTCAGTCCTGTGGTGACGGGATACCGGCGCAGTCTAGGCAGAATTTTGATAACTGGCTAATGACGATTTAGGCGATTACGATATCCATTCCGATATCGATATAAACCCGTACGATGACCGAAGCCAGCCCGTGGGGAAACCGCGCCCGTCTGAAGACGCGCCAGTTGCTGCTGGTCGTCGCGCTCGCCGACGAAGGCAGCATTCACCGCGCGGCGGCCGCGCTGAACATGACGCAGCCGGCCGCGTCGAAGCTGCTGCGGGAACTGGAGGAGTCGATCGGCGCGGTGCTGTTCGAGCGCCTGCCGCGCGGGATGCGGCCGACGTTGTACGGCGACGCGCTGATCCGCCACGCGCGCGCGGCGCTCGGCAGCCTCGACCAGGCGCGCGAGGAGTTGGCCGCGCTGAAGGCCGGCCATCTCGGCCACGTGGCGGTGGGGGCGATCACGTCGCCGGCCCTGCGGCTCGTGCCGCCGGCCGTCGCCGCGGTGAAGGGCACGCACGCGGGGCTGCACGTGTCGGTCGAGATCGACACCAGCAACGTGCTGCTCGAACATCTCGCGCAGGAAAAGATCGACATCGTGCTCGGCCGGCTGTCCGCCGAACATGACAAGCTGCGCCTGCGCTACGAGCCGCTGACCGGCGAATCGGTGGCCGCCGTCGTACGGCCCGACCATCCGCTGCTCGCGCAAGCGCCGGTTGCGCTCGCCGACGTGCAGCGCGCCGCGTGGGTCGTGCCGCCGGCCGGCAGCGTGCTGCGGCACCGCTTCGAGCTCGTGTTCCAGCGCGCGAGCCTCGCGCCGCCGGCGAACGTCGTCGAGACGGCCGCACTGCTGTTCATCACGCAACTGATCGAGCAGAGCGACATGATCGCGGTGCTCGCCGAGGACGTCGCGCACTACTACGCGCGGCACGGCATCGTCACGGTGCTGCCGCTGGAAATGGATTGCCGGATGGACGATTTCGGGCTCATCACGCGCACCGACCGGCTGCATTCGCCGGCCGTCGCGGTGATGGTCGATGCGATTCGGGCCGCGGCGCGGGAGGTTTACGGCGTCGCGCCGTGACCGCGCAGCCGCGGTTTCCTACTCCGCGGCCCATTCGATCACCGGTTCGCAGCGAATCGGGAAGTTGACCGAATTCGCGATATAGCACTGCGCATGCGCATCGTGATGCAGATGCACGGCCCGTTCGCGATCGTCGCCGGCCCGAATCGTCACCTGCGGCCGCAGCACGATTTCGGTGAAGCGGCCCGCTCCGGCGCCGTCGAGCATCGTGCCTTCCGCGTGGTCGACGTAGGCCAGCACACGGATGCCGGCCTCGGAACACAGGTGCAGATACCAGAGCTTGTGGCACGCTGACGCCGACGCGAGCAGCAGGTCTTCGGGGTTCCAGCGCGCCGCGTCGCCGCGGAACGCCGGGTCCGACGAACCGGGGATATCCGGCTTGGCCCCGGCGCGGATCACGTGATCGCGGCCGTACTCGCGATACCCCGACGTGCCGGTGCCGCGGTTGCCCGTCCACTCCACTGCGACGCGATAGTGATGTTCACCCGATGCCATCTCGCTCTCCATTGATGTCGGTTGTCTTGACCGGGCCGGACGCCGTTGCGTGACGCCCGCCGATGATCGCCATTGTGGCACTGGATGGCCATTTGGTATACCATTATTCCAAAATGACGATACAGGCAGGCATGGAAGCCAAACTCGACTCCACGGCGGACGCGGTCGCCGCGTCGCTGCGCGACATGATCATCAACGGCGAGCTGGCGGCCGGCGAGCGGCTCGTCGAGCGCGATCTGGCCGAGCGGTTCGGCATCAGCCGGATTCCGATGCGCGAGGCGATCCAGCGGCTCGAACGCGAAGGCTTGCTCGATATCTTCAGGAATCGCGGCGCGGTCGTGCGGATGCTGAGCGCGTCCGACGTGCAGGAAATCTACGATCTGCGCGTGCTGCTCGAAGGCGACGCGATCTACCGCAGCGTGAAGCGGCTCGACGACGAGACGCTCGCGCGCGCCGAACTCGTGCATCGGCTGCTCGGCGATGCAACGGCGCCGCGCCGGCAGGGCGAGCTGAACCGCGAATTCCACGCGTTGCTGTATGCGTGCTGCGGCAACGCGCGGCAGTTGAAGTCGATCGCGGAGCTGCGCAGCCAGGTCGAACGTTACGAGCGCCTGCAGGCCACGCTGCTCGCGGATACGCCGTCGTTCCAGGTCGAGCACGAAGAGATTCTGCAGGCGTGCCACGAACGCAATGCACGCGCGGCACGCGCGATGACGGTCGCGCATCTCGAATCGGCGAGAAGCATCGTGCTGCGGCTCGTCGAAGGCGGCTGAGGCCGGCGCGACGATGCGCGCGGCCGACATCGTCAGCGGGATATCAGCGTGAAGCGCGGCGCTTGCCGGTTTTCGTGGGCGCCGGCGCAGGAGATTTCGCCATGTCCGTGATGTGCCGCAGCGCGATTTCGCGCCAGAGCGCGAACGCGGCCCGCGCCACGGCAGGGTCGCTGCCCGTCACGACATCGATGGTCAACCCGCGGATCATCGATCCGGCCAGTCACTGCAATTGCGTGATCTTGAGCGCAATCGCACGATCGAAACCCGCGACGGCATCGTCCATCAATGCGCGAAACCCTCGTCGAACGGCTTGAGGATACGTGCCACGGCCTCGTCGAGTTCCTTGTCGGCGCGCCGCGCCAACTGGATCTCCATGCTGGCGGCGAACAGCGGCGTGCCGATGAGCGCGCCCGCGACATCCAGCATCCGGTCGATCCGCTCGAGCGGCGTCGTCGCGCTGCGCGACGCGCGTTCGAACTGCGCGAAGCGATCGCCGGTGAGCCGCTCCTGCACCGCGGCCATCAATTCCGCCTTGGTCGGAAACTGGTGCTGCAGCGCGCCCATGCTGACATCGGCTTCGCGCCGGATCGCGAGCGTCGTCGCGCCCGAATAGCCTTCCTTGTGCAGCAGCGATATCGCGGCTGCAATGACGCGTTCGCGCGTCGCGTGGCTGCGTTCCGCCTGCGTCTGCCGGCGTGCGCGCGGCGTGCCGGAAGCCGTTGCCGTACCTGTCTTGACGGTTTTCTTCGTTCACGTAGGGGATCGAGCGCCGAAGCGGGCGCGGGTCGGGCGTCGGGCGCAGCCGCTGGCGGTCTGGATCGCTGCCGGCGGCTGTCTACGGATGCGAACTCTACCGATGAACGTCGCCGCCACCTGGCCCGTTCGCGGCCTTACGTGCCGCGCGTGCGCCCGATGCGGCGCGTTGTGCGGCCGGGCACCGGCCCGGTCGTCCCGCGCACCGTCAGCGTCGGCAGCGACGCGACCCGCACACGCGATGCGTCGTCGCCCTGCCCGCCCGCCTCGCGCAGCGTATTGAGCAATTCGACCGCGATGCCGGCCGCCTCGGCGGTCGGGATCGCGACGGTCGTCAGCGTGGGCCGCGTGTCGCGGGCGAGATGGATGTCGGTGATGCCGACGATCGACAGATCGTCGGGCACGCGCCGGCCGCGACCGGCCGCCGCATGCATCGCGCCGATCGCCGGCAGGTCGTTGGTCGCGACGAGCGCGGTCAGCTCGGGATGCGCATCGAGCAACTGCCCGGCCGCGCGCACGCCGCCCTCGATCGAATCGTGCCCGGCGCCGACGCGCGACGCGTCCACTCCGGCTTCGCGCATCACGTCGACGCAGCCGTCGTAGCGCGCGGCCTGCACGCCGTTTGCCGACCCGCCGACGATCACGCCGATCTCGCGATGGCCGAGTTCGAGCAGATGCCGCGTCGCGATCCGCCCCGCCTCGCGGAAATCGATCGCCACGCACGGCAGCCCGTCGGGCGGCGCCTCGGGCCGCTCCCACAGGCACAGCACGACCGGCACGCCGCGCCGCGCGACGTCGAGCAGATCCGGCAAGTGCAGGTTCGCGTTGGTCACGAGAATCCCCTCGGAGATCGTGCCGGCGATCTGGTCGAGATACGCGCGCCCCTGCAACGGATCTTCGTTCGTATTGCAGACGATCAGGAACTGCCCGTTGCGGCGTACCGCGCGCTCGACCGCCAGCGCGAACTCCGGATAGAACGGATTCGCGATGCTCGATACCATCAGCGCGACCGTCGGCGCGCGCCCTTCCGCCAGCGCCCGCGCGGCGAGATGCGGCCGATACCCGAGCGCGTCGACCGCTTCGAGCACCCGCGCCCGCGTCGCGTCGCCGACCCGGCCGCGGTCGCGCAGCACGTTCGACACCGTTGCGGCCGTCACGCCGGCGCGGCGCGCCACTTCATCCAGTGTTGCCATCGTTTGCCCACTATATGAGACGTCGATCCAGTATTTGCTTCGCTCACCGAAGCGGCGCACTATCGCCGGACACCTTGCCGCCCGACCGACGGGCGCGACTCGGCCGCGATCGCATGGCCTCTTTTTTTGATTGCGATGATTAAGCGCTTAATCAAGCAGTACGGCGCATTAGAACATGGAGCGGAGACAATGGCGAGCATCTCGATGCGACGCGTGCAGAAAGCCTATGGCGAGCACGCGCCGGTCATTCGCGACGTCGATCTGGAGATCGGCGCACACGAGTTCTGCGTGTTTCTCGGGCCGTCCGGATGCGGGAAATCGACGCTGCTGCGCATGATCGCCGGGCTCGAGGATCTGAGCGCGGGCGAGCTGTCGATCGACGGCCGCCGCGTCGACGACGTGCCGGCCGCCGAGCGCGGCGTCGCGATGGTGTTCCAGAGCTATGCGCTGTTTCCGCACATGACGGTGTACGAGAACATGGCGTTCGGGCTGAAGCTCGCGCGCGTGCCGAAGGCCGAGATCGACCGCAAGGTGCGCGACGCCGCGCGCATCCTGCAGCTCGACACGCTGCTCGAGCGCAAGCCGAAGGCGCTGTCCGGCGGCCAGCGGCAGCGCGTCGCGATCGGCCGCGCGATCGTGCGCGAGCCCGGCGTATTCCTGTTCGACGAACCGCTGTCGAATCTCGATGCGGCGCTGCGCGGCCAGACCCGCGTCGAAATCGCGAAGCTGCACCGGCAGTTCGAACGCGCGAGCGTCGTCTACGTGACGCACGACCAGACCGAGGCGATGACGCTCGCCGACAAGATCGTGCTGCTGCACGCCGGCGCGGATACCGCGCGGCACGGCAGCATCGCGCAGGTCGGCGCGCCGCTCGACCTCTACCACCATCCGGCCAGCCGCTTCGTCGCGGGCTTCATCGGCTCGCCGCGCATGAACTTCCTGCCGGCCGTCGTGACCGCGTGCGACGCGCGTCGCACGACCGTCACGCTCGTGCCGTCCGGCGAAACCTTCACGCTGCCGCGCGACGGCTCGGCGCTCTGCGCCGGCGCCGCCGTGACGCTCGGCATCCGTCCCGAACACCTGACGCTCGGCGCCGCTCTCGACGCGACGACGCTCGCGCGCGACGTCGCGCTCGTCGAACGCCTCGGCGAGCAGACGTACGTGCACCTCGATCCGTCCGGCCAGCCCAGCGCGACGCCGCTGATCGCGAAAGTACCCGGCGACGCGCCGGTGCGCACCGGCGAACGCGTGCACGTGCACGCGCCGGCCGCGGCCTGCCACCTGTTCACCGAAGACGGCCGCGCGGTGCCCGCGTGCGCCGACCTTCCCGTCCACCACTACGCATAAGGATCGGGCATGCGCCTCGGAGTCTGTTACTACCCGGAACACTGGCCGGAATCGATGTGGGCCGACGACGCCCGCCGGATGAAAGCGCTCGGCATCGAGCAGGTGCGGATCGCCGAATTCGCGTGGAGCCGCATCGAGCCGTCGCCGGGCGAATACGACTGGGGCTGGCTCGACCGTGCGGTCGACGTGCTCGGCGCGGCCGGCCTCGAAATCGTGATGTGCACGCCGACCGCGACGCCGCCGAAATGGCTGGTCGACCGCCATCCCGACATCCTCGCGATCGGTGCCGACGGCCTGCCGCGCAAGTTCGGTTCGCGCCGCCACTACGATTTCTCGTCGCCGGTCTATCTCGAAGCGTCGCGCCAGATCTGCACGGCGGTCGCCGAACGCTACGGTCGCCACCCGGCCGTGCGCTACTGGCAGACCGACAACGAACTCGGCTGCCACCAGACCGTCGTCAGCTACTCGCCGGCCGCGCTCGTGCGCTTTCGCGAATGGCTGAAAGCACGCTACGGCACGATCGACGCGCTGAACCGCGCATGGGGCACCGTGTTCTGGAGCATGGAATATCGTCATTTCGACGAAGTGGACGCGCCCGTGGGCACCGTGACCGAAGCCCATCCGTCGCATCGCCTCGATTACCGGCGCTTCGCGTCCGACGAGCTCGCACGCTATCACCGGATGCAGGTCGACGTGATCCGCGCGCATTCGCCGGGCCGCCCGGTCGCGCACAACTTCATGCAGCTCTTCACCGAGTTCGATCACTACGAAGTCGCGCGCGACCTCGATCTCGCGACGTGGGACAGCTATCCGCTCGGCGCGCTCGAGGAGCTGTGGTTCGCACCCGACGTGAAGGCGCGCTGGCTGCGTACCGGCCATCCGGATTTCGCGTCGTTCAATCACGACCTGTACCGCGGCATGTCGAAGCTGCCGTTCTGGGTGATGGAGCAGCAGCCGGGCCCCGTGAACTGGGCACACTGGAACCCCGCGCCGCTGCCGGGCATGGTACGGCTGTGGAGCTGGGAAGCGTTCGCGCACGGTGCCGGCTGCGTGTCGTACTTCCGCTGGCGGCAGGCGCCGTTCGCGCAGGAGCAGATGCACGCGGGCCTGAACACACCCGACAACCGGCTCGACGAAGGCGGCCGCGAAGCGCAGCGCGTCGCGCGGGAGATTGCCGCCGTGCTCGACGCCGGCGCCGATGCCGACGCGAACGGCGCGGTGCGCGCACCCGTCGCGCTGGTGTTCGACTACGACGCGAAGTGGCTGTTCGAAGTGCAGCCGCAAGGGGCCGATTTCCACTACCCGCGTTTCGCATTCGAGTACTACTCGGCGCTGCGTTCGCTCGGGCTCGACGTCGACATCGTTTCCGCGCACGCGCCGCTCGACGGCTACCGGCTCGTCGTCGTGCCGCCGCTGCCGGTCGTGCCGGACGATTTCGCGTCGCGGCTCGCCGCGTCGGGCGCCCATGCGGTGTTCGGCCCGCGCACCGGCTCGAAAACCATCGACCTGCAGATTCCGCCGGCGTTGCCGCCCGGCCCCCTCGCATCGATCCTGCCGATACGCGTGTGGCGCGTCGAGTCGCTGCGGCCGAACGTCACCGAACGGGTCGACGGCACGCTGCGCGACGGTTCGCCGCTCGCGGGCGACGCGCGTCACTGGCGCGATCTCGTCGAGCTCACCGACGACGACACGCGCAGCGTCGTGCACGCACGTTTCGCCGACGGTCATCCGGCCTGCCTGTCGCACGGCACGCTGCATTACTGGGCCGCGCTGTTCGACGAGGCGACCACCGTGCGCCTGTTCGCCGATATCGCGGCCGAAGCGGGCCTGGCCCCGACGCCGCTCGGCGACGCCGTACGCGTGAGCCGGCGCGGCGGCCTGACTTACGTATTCAACTACGCGGGCACGCCGCACACGATCGACGACGTGCCGCCGTCCGCGTTCGTGGTCGGCGCCGCGCAGGTCGAGCCGCAAGGCGTCGCCGTATATCGAAGCCGTTCGTAGCAACCGCCCCGGCGCCGCCGCGCGCCGGTCACGCACAACGACACACAGGACTGGAGACACTCATGACCCATCGCCCCCTTCGCGTCGCTGCCCGCCAGGCGACCGCCGCCGTCGCCTTCGGCCTCGCGTCGCTCGCCATGACGACGCCTGCCGATGCCGGCACGCTGACCGTCAACATCGCATTCAAGGGCGCGAGCCAGCGCGCGGTGTGGCAGTCGACGATCGAAGCGTTCCACAAGGCCCATCCCGACATCGACGTGAAGCCGACCTTCGTCGACGAGGAAGCGTACAAGGTGCAGCTCCCCGCATGGCTCACCACCGTCGCGCCGGACATCGTGAACTGGCACGCGGGCGAACGAATGGCGTACTACGCGAAGCGCGGGCTGTTCGAGGACCTGAGCGGCGACTGGTCGAAGAACGGCTGGGACGCGATGTATGCGTCGACGCGCAGCGCGTCGTCCTATAACGGCAAACAGTACGCGGCGCCGACCGTCTACTACTCGTGGGGGCTGTTCTACCGCAAGGACCTGTTCCGCAAGGTCGGCATCGCCGACGAACCGAAGACCTGGGACCAGTTTCTCGATGCATGCAAGAAGCTGAAGGCCGCGGGCATCACGCCGATCGCGATCGGCGGCCGCGACGCGTGGACGCTCGCCGGCTGGTTCGACTATCTCGACCTGCGCCTGAACGGCAACGCGTTCCACCAGCAATTGATGGCCGGCGACGTGCCGTACACCGACCCGCGCGTGAAGAAGGTCTACACGACGTGGAAATCGCTGATCGACTCGGGCTACTTCATCGACAACGCGCTGTCCTACGATCTCGACGGCGCACAGCCGTTCCTGTTCCAGGGCAAGGCCGCGATGATGCTGATGGGCACCTTCATCGCGGCGGGTTTCCCGCCGAACGTGAAGCACGAAATGGGCTATTACCGCTTCCCGATCATCGACCCGAAGGTGCCGACCGCCGAGGACGGCCCGGTCGAATCGCTGCACATCCCGACCAAGGCGAAGAACAAGGCCGACGCGCACACGTTCCTCGCGTTCGTCGAAACCCCCGAGATGGGTGCGAAGCTCGCCGACGGGCTCGGCTCGCTCTCGGCCAACAGCAAGTCGCCCGAGCCGGCCGATCCGATCTCGCGCATCGGCTTCCGGATCCTCGCCGACACGAAGGGCGGCGTCGCGCAGTTCTACGACCGCGACATGACCAAGGAAATGGCCGACGAGGGGATGAAGGGGATGCAGCAGTTCCTCGCGAATCCCGCGCAGCTCGATACGGTGCTCGCGCAACTCGAACAGACCCGCAAGCGGATCTACAAGAAGTGACCACGTGACCCAACCGGCGGCCGCGCGCCGCCGTGTCCGTTCAGGAGGCTTGCCGTGTCCAGTCCGATCACGTCCCCCCCGCCCGCCGGCACCGCGCCGCCGCCGCGCGGCTCATCCGCCAGCGCGCTGCCCGCGCGCCGCCCGTCGCCCGCCTTGCGGCGGCAACGGCGCGCCGCGTGGCTCTTTCTCGTCCCGGCCTGCGCGATGGTTGCCATTTATGTGATCTGGCCGATCCTGTCGACGTTGTCGCTGAGCCTGTACAACTGGGACGGAATGACCGAGCGCACCTTCGTCGGTCTCGCGAACTATGCGGAGCTGCTGCATGCGCCGACGTTCTACACGGCGCTGCGCAACAACGTGATCTGGCTCGTGCTGTTCATGCTCGCGCCGCCGCTCGGCCTCGCGCTCGCGCTGTACCTGAACCAGGCGGTCGGCGGCATCCGGCTCGTGAAGTCGCTGTTCTTCGCGCCGTTCGTGCTGTCGGGCGTGGTCGTCGGGCTGATCTTCTCGTGGTTCTACGATCCGACCTTCGGACTGCTCGCGCTCATCGCCGGGCACGGCATCCCGGTGCTCGGCGACGCGCGCTATGCGACCTTCGGCATCGTGTTCGCCGCGCTGTGGCCGCAAACGGCGTACTGCATGATCCTGTACCTGACCGGCCTCACGTCGGTCAACCCGGAACAGATCGAAGCCGCGCGGATGGAAGGCGCGCGCGGCTTCGCGCTGCTGTGGCACGTCGTGCTGCCGCAACTGCGGCCGACCACCTTCATGGCGATCGTCGTCACCGTGATCGGCGCGCTGCGCAGCTTCGACCTGATCTCGGTGATGACGGACGGCGGCCCGTTCGAAAGCTCGACCGTCCTCGCGTATTACATGTACGACCAGGCGATCAAGTACTACCGGCTCGGCTATTCCGCATCGATCGCGGTCGTGCTGTTCGCGATCATGCTCGTCTACATCGTGTTCCAGTTGCGCCGGATGCTGCGCAACGAACAGTGACCTTCCGGGAGCCCACTCATCATGTTTCCGACACCCGTTGCCCACTGGAAGCCGATATCGCGCCGGCTGTACAAGCTGTCGCTGCCCGTCGCGCTCGTGATCTGGCTGCTGCCGATGATCGCGGTGTTCGTCACGTCGGTGCGCTCGACCGAGGAGCTCGTCGAAGGCCACTACTGGGGCTGGCCTCGGCATTTCTCGATGATCGAGAACTATCGCGACGCGCTGACGACGTCGCCGATGCTGCATTACTTCTGGAACAGCGTGCAGATCACGGTGCCGTCGGTCATCGGCTCGATCGCGCTCGCGGCGATGGCCGGCTTCGCGCTGGCGACCTACCGGTTTCGCGGCAATACCGCGCTGTTCGGCACGTTCGTCGCCGGCAATTTCGTGCCGGTGCAGGTGCTGATGATTCCGGTGCGCGACCTGTCGCTGCGGCTCGGCGTGTTCAACACCGTCGAAGCGCTGATCCTGTTCCACGTCGCGTTTCAGACGGGGTTCTGCACGCTGTTCCTGCGCAACTTCATCAAGCAGTTGCCGTTCGAGCTGATCGAGGCGGCACGCATCGAAGGCGCGGGCGAATGGACGGTGTTCTGGCGCATCGTGCTGCCGCTGATCCGGCCGGCGCTGGCCGCGCTCGCGATTCTCGTGTTCACGTTCGTGTGGAACGATTACTTCTGGGCGCTGTGTCTGACGCAAGGCGACGAGGCCGCGCCGATCACGGCGGGTGTCGCGGCGCTGAAGGGGCAATGGACGACTTCGTGGAATCTCGTATCCGCCGGGTCGATTCTCGCCGCGCTGCCGTCGGTCGCGATGTTCTTCGCGATGCAGAAGCATTTCGTCGCGGGGCTCACGTTCGGCGCGACGAAAGGCTGAACGCGCGCCGCCCGCGTTTCGAATCTCCCCCTCCGCATCGTGAGGTTGCCCGCTTCGGCGGGCTTTTTTCATGCTTTGCGGATCGGGGCGATGTCGGTTGGCGAGCCTGGCCCGCCATCCAGGCTTCAACGCCGTCAACCGATTAGATGCGCAGCTTGCTGGCGGTTTCGACGCGCCTGGACGTCTGGGCGCCACTTTGCTCGACATCGATTCGGCTACGCGTACTTGTCGCCGACCGTACTGCGAATCGGATGGGTGTCGTAGACGATGATCATCCGTTCGATGAGCCCCTGGATGTCGAACTCGAACACGTCGACGCACTCGAAGCGCGCCACCGAACCGTCTTTCAAGGCCCAGTCGTAGATGAAGTAACCTGTCGCACGTGGAGCCCCGGTTGCGCTGACGCAGATGTCGATCGGTGTAATCCTGCTGTCTTCCGACGCGGCGGCGACCTTCGAAAAGAAGGGCTCAGGCTGCATCCAGCCGAGAAATGGCGAGAAAATCTGCGCGTCCGGCGTGAATAACGCACAGATCGCACCGACATCGCCTCGCTCCAGTTCTCGAAGGTAAGCGCGAACCTGTTGCGTATGGAGTGATTCCGACGTTGAGTCCAAAACTATCCTCCGATCATTCGTTGACGACCCCGTTCACTCGCAAGAACAGGGCATCCGGTACACGCACGATAGCGACGCCCCGATGACCGAACAATCGAAAAATTTGCAACCCGGGTATGCCGCGCATGCATACCCGCTGGCCGACCTGACGCGGCCGCTCCCGCCGCTGGCGGCGATTCAGTCGTTCGTCGCCGCGGCACAGCTGGGCAGCGTCAGCAAGGCTGCGGATCATCTATGCCGCACGCAAGGTGCGGTCAGCCGCCAGATACAGCAGCTGGAAACGCATTACCGATGCGCGCTCTTCGTGCGCCACGTATCGGGCCTGACGTTGACGGCAGAAGGCAATGCACTGCTGACGGTCGCGGTCGACGTGCTCACGCAATTGGTCCGGCACGCGGACGTTCATGCACGGGCGACTTCGGTGCTCACGTTGAAGTTGCCGTCCACGTTCGCCGTCCGCTGGCTGCTCCCGCGGCTGCCGGACATTCATCGCGCGATGAGCGGCACGGAGCTTCGTATTTCGACATCTGCGGACGATACGCCGGATTTCACGACGTCCGACGTCGATGCCATCGTCGTGCGCGGCACGGGACAGTGGACCGGCATGGCGGCGATACCGCTGTTCTCCGAGAGGCTCACGCCGATGTGCGCGCCCGCATTGGCACCCTCACTGCGATCCGTTGCCGATCTCGCGCAGGTCGATTTGCTGCATCCCGGGCCGAGCCACGCAGAGTGGCGGTGCTGGCTCGATCATGTCGGGGCACGCCAGATCGACGCCGGACGCGGACTCGTATTCGATACCCTCGAATTGACGCTCGCGGCATCGACGGAAGGACACGGCATTGCCATCGGCGACCCGCGAATGGCGAGAGACCGGCTCCGTGCCGGATCGCTGGTGACACCGTTCGAGGATGTGGCTCAAGACGGCCTGTCCTACTTCCTCGTCTATCCGCCCCAACGGGCGGCACAACCGAAAATCCGCGCGCTCGCCGAGGTCTTGCTACGACTTGCGCGAGAAGACTGATTGATGGGCGGGAGTCGAGGCACCACGGTCACCCGTGGTCAGAGATCCCCGCGCACTTCGCCGGTTCCCAGCGCGCTCCGCTGCCGGTTGACTTCCGCCCACAGCTCGTCGCTGTCGTCCTCGCGCAGCACGACCATGCAGTCCAGTTGATCGTCGGTCACGCCGAAGTACGCCAGGATTTCCCGCCGAACCCCATCGACGAACTCCGCGTATTCCGGCGTTGCCTGGGCCCGCGCGTGCAAGGCGTCGTATTCCGCATCGTCCGCGCCGCCGCCGTGCTCGTCGATATAGCGCGAGATCCACTGGTCTCGTTCGTGGTCGTAATCCGCCTCGGCGCGCATCGCTTGCACGGCCGTGTACAAATCCAGTTGGGCAAACGCGGCGATCGCCGCCGTTGTCGCCTCGTCGAATGTCGTCGTCATTGCCTCTCTCACTTCAGTCATCGCACATCGTCGGTCACGCCGGGAAGCCCTTGTCGCGGGCGGTTTCAGGTCGCTCACGAGAAAACCGGCTGCGCTGTTCCGAACCGCTCGTATTCGTTCATCGTATCGGACGAATCAATCCTGTCAGGCGCCTTGAACGGGAAGGGTTCGGGCTACCTGGACGGTTTGCCGGGCTTGCCCCGACCACCCGCCGATTTGCCGGCCGGCTTCCCCGCCGCCGCCTTGCCCGCCGGTTTGCTGCGCGGCTTCTGCACGCTGAACGGGCTCCCGATGGTGTAGTCCGTTCCCGTGCCGACGGCGGGCTTCGCATGCTGCGCCACGGGCTTGCGCTTGCCTTCGCCACCTTGCGTAGGCGGCTTCTTGCCCGGCTGCGCCTGTCTGCCGACCGGCGCAGCTTGCTGCACCTTCGGCTTCTTCGGCTTTTTCGGTTTCTTGATGATCTCGCCCGTCGCGCTGGTTTCCGGCACGCGGTGTTCGGCTTCGAAACCCGGCTCTTCTTCGCGCCGCAGCGTCTGCCGGATCAGCGCTTCGATCGCGGCGAGTTGCGGCGCTTCGTCGGCGCACACGAGGGATACCGCCACGCCGCTCGCGCCCGCGCGTCCGGTCCGGCCAATACGGTGCACGTAGTCTTGCGCGACGATCGGCAGATCGACGTTGATCACGAGCGGCAGATCGTCGATATCCAGCCCGCGCGCCGCCACATCGGTGGCGACCAGCATCTGTACTTCACCCGTCTTGAAACGCTCCAGCGCGCGCAAACGCGCGGGTTGCGGCTTGTCGCCGTGGATCGTATCGACCGCATAGCCGGCCTTCTCCAGCATGAGCGCCAGATAGTCGACGCCGTTGCGGGTCTTGACGAACACCAGCGCGTGCTCCCACCTGTTCTGGGCCACCAGGTGCATGAAGAGGTCGGGCTTGTTCCGCTTGTCGACCGGCACGACCCACTGCTTGATCTTGCTGGCCGTGGCATTGGGCGGGCTGACGCTGATATCGACCGGGCTGCGCAGAATGCCGGCCGCCATCTTGCGGATCTCGTCGGAGAACGTGGCCGAGAACAACAGCGTCTGCCGCTTGGCGGGCAACGCGGCAAAGACCGCGTCGAGTTCGCGCGCGAAGCCGAGATCGAGCATGCGGTCGGCTTCGTCGAGCACCAGCGTCTGCACCTGATCGAACTGCACCGCGTTCTGGCGATTGAGGTCGAGCAAGCGGCCCGGCGTGGCAACGAGCACGTCCACGCCCTTGCGCAGCTTCATCATCTGAGGATTGATGCTCACTCCGCCGTAGGCGGCCAGAAATCGCAGATCGAGACCTTTGCCGTACTCGACGAAGCTTTGCAGCACCTGTTCGGCCAGCTCGCGCGTGGGCACCAGCACCAGCACGCGCGCGCGGTTGCTGGATACCGCCGGGCCGTGTTGCACCAGCCGTTGCAGCAGCGGCAGCGCGAAACCGGCCGTCTTGCCGGTGCCGGTCTGGGCCGCGGCCATGACGTCCTTGCCGCCGAGCACCACAGGAATCGCCTTGGCCTGCACCGGCGTGGGTGTCTGGTAATTGAGGCCCTGCAGATTACGCAGTAACGGCTCGATCAGGCCAAGCGAGGCAAAAGACATGGACGTGTTCCGGGCTAAAACCGCAATTCTAGCGGTTACCGGGCGAGCCAAGCCCCGTCCGCTCACGTCCCTCGTTCGAGCCGCAACGTCGACGCGTGGTGGCCCGCGATCGCAGCCGGCGCGGAAGCGATCGTACTGACGCGAGCGGCTGCGGTGCGTTCGTGAAGGAATACGGCGACCTGCTGCGCTCCGACCCCGTCTATGCGGACAAGGCGGGTCGCGTCAGCGCGCCCGCACGCAGCCGGAATCGATTGTCACCGCCGACGTCGGCTGTCAGACTCATCTGCACGACGCGGGCCGCACGCCCGTGCGCCAATGGATCGAGCTCGTCGACAACCGGCTGGTCAACCGACCGCCGTTTCCGGAGGAACGCCATGCAAACGAAACCCGAACTCGAACTGGCCGATGCCGAGCGCATGCTCGCCGCCGCCCGCGCGGAAGCGGAACACCACGGCTGGGCCGTGTCGATCGCCGTCGTCGACGATGGCGGCCACCTGCTCGCCTTCGCGCGGCTGAACGGCGCCTCGCCGGCCAGCAGCACCATTGCGCAGGACAAGGCGCGCGCGGCGGCGCTCGGCCGTCGCGAGACGAAGGCGTATGAAGATATGATCAACGGTGGCCGCACCGCGTTTCTGAGCGCGCCGCTGTCCGGGTTGCTCGAAGGCGGCGTGCCGGTCACGGTCGGCGGCCGGATCGCAGGCGCGATCGGTGTGTCTGGCGTAAAGTCCGAACAGGACGCGCAGATCGCCCGCGCCGGTACACAGAGCGTCGCGGAATAACCAGCCAAACCGCGCGCATTTTCCCCGGGAGGAATCACGATGATCGACCAAGCAGGACTGCAAGTCGCGCCAGCGCTGAGCCAGTTCATTGAAAACGAAGCGCTGCCGGGCACCGGCATCGACAAAGCCGCGTTCTGGAGCGGTTTCTCGGCCCTGGTGCACGACCTCGCGCCGCGCAACCGCGAGCTGCTCGCCGAACGCGACCGCCTGCAGCAGGAACTCGACGCGTGGCATCGCGCGCACCCCGGCCCGGTACGCGACCATGCCGCGTATCGCGCGTTCCTCGAAAAAATCGGCTACCTCGTGCCGGTCCCGTCGAACGTCGCGGCAGCCACCGCGAACGTCGACAGCGAGATCGCCACGCAGGCCGGCCCGCAGCTCGTCGTGCCGCTGTCGAACGCGCGCTATGCGCTGAACGCCGCGAACGCACGCTGGGGCAGCCTGTACGACGCGCTGTACGGCACCGACGCGCTGCCGGAAGACGGCGGCGCCGAACGCACCGCGGCCTACAACCCGACGCGCGGCCAGCGCGTGATCGACTACGCGCGCAACGTGCTCGACAACGCCGCGCCGCTCGCGAGCGGCTCGCACCGCGACGCGCTGCGCTACCGCGTGCAGGACGGCCAGCTCGCGGTCGAAACCGCGCAGGGCAACGTCGCGCTCGCGCAGCCGGCGCAATTCGTCGGCTACCAGGGTGCGGCCGATGCGCCGTCCGCGATCCTGCTGAAGCACAACGGCCTGCACCTCGAGATCCAGATCGATGCGTCGACGCCCATCGGCCGCGCCGATCTCGCGAACGTGAAGGACGTCGTGCTCGAAGCCGCGGTCAGCACGATCATCGACTGCGAGGATTCGGTCGCGGCGGTCGACGCCGACGACAAGGTCCAGCTCTACCGCAACTGGCTCGGCCTGATGCAGGGCACGCTGGTCGAGGAAGTCGCGAAGGACGGCAAGACCTTCACGCGCCGCCTGAACGCCGATCGCGAGTACACGACGCCGGCCGGCGGCACGCTGTCGCTGCACGGCCGCTCGCTGCTGTTCGTGCGCAACGTCGGCCACCTGATGACCAACGGCGCGGTGCTCGACCGCGACGGCAACGAGATTCCGGAAGGGATTCTCGATGGCGTCGTCACGACGCTGTGCGCGCTGCACGACCTGAAGGCGAAGCGCAATTCGCGCACGGGCTCGATCTACATCGTGAAGCCGAAGATGCACGGCCCGGCCGAAGTCGCGTTCGCCGACACGCTGTTCGCACGCATCGAAGATCTGTACAACCTGCCGCGCAACACGCTGAAGATGGGCATCATGGACGAGGAACGCCGCACCAGCGTGAACCTCGCCGCGTGTATCGCGGCGGCGGCCGCGCGCGTCGCGTTCATCAACACCGGCTTCCTCGACCGCACCGGCGACGAGATGCATACCGCGATGGAAGCGGGCCCGATGATCCGCAAGGGCGACATGAAGTCGTCGGCGTGGATCCAGTCGTACGAGCGCAACAACGTGCTCGCGGGCCTGTCGGCCGGCCTGCGCGGCCGCGCGCAGATCGGCAAGGGCATGTGGGCGATGCCGGACCTGATGCATGCGATGCTCGAGCAGAAGATCGCGCATCCGCGCGCCGGCGCGAACACCGCATGGGTGCCGTCGCCGACCGCCGCGACGCTGCACGCGCTGCACTACCACCTCGTCGACGTGCAGGCCGTCCAGCAGGAACTCGAGAAAACGCCGTATGCCAGCGAGCGCGACGCGCTGCTCGAAGGGCTGCTGACCGTGCCGGTCGTCGAGCGTGCCGCGTGGAGCGAGGCCGAGATCCTGAGCGAGGTCGAGAACAACGCGCAGGGCATCCTCGGCTACGTCGTGCGCTGGGTCGAACAGGGCGTCGGCTGCTCGAAGGTGCCGGACATCCACGACGTCGGCCTGATGGAGGATCGCGCGACGCTGCGCATTTCGAGCCAGCACATCGCGAACTGGCTGCGCCACGGCGTGATCACCGAGGCGTTCGTGCTCGACGTGTTCAAGCGGATGGCCCGCGTCGTCGACCAGCAGAACGCCGGCGATCCGAACTATCGCCCGATGGCGCCCGGCTACGACCAGTCGACCGCGTTCAAGGCCGCGTGCGCGCTCGCGCTGCAAGGCACGTCGCAGCCGAGCGGCTATACCGAGCCGCTGCTGCATCGGTTCCGGCTCGCGTTCAAGGCGCAGCAGCACGGCGCATAAACCTGCGCAGGCGGGCGCGTCCCGCATGCGGGGGCGCCGGTTGTACACCGGCCTGGCGAAACGGGCAGCCTCACGGCTGCCCGTTTTTCATATTCGTGTTCACCCGATCGTTGAAACCGATAATCGGCACCTATCGCCGGCTTTCGCGTGCGACGGTCCGCCGATCGTTAATTCGCCGTTTCCGCGGCCGTATGGCGCCCCGCCTTCCGCCGCGCCGCAAAGCCTTGCGGGGCAACGCTTCCCCCGATATTTGCAAGTCCGGGATTACACCATAATTTGACCCCGATCAACCCGGCGCAACATTTTTCGCGCACGCAAACACGCGCGTTATACTCCGTGGAATTCGCATCGCGCGATTCATCGGATCGTCGAATTGCAGTAGACGTTTACCTATGAATATAGGGTTTATCCGGCCGCGATCGTCGATAATCGGTGCCCGTTTTCTCCGCTGAACGGAGGGCTGGCACGGGCAGGGCTGCGCACCGGATCGCCACCGGTAGTCATACGAACAATCGCATCGATCCGCCGCCCGGCGACGATGCCCCCGATCCACGGACCATGGCCGAAACCGACTACGCAATGCCCAGCGAATCCGGCCTGACGAGCCGTGTCGCCGCTCATCTGCGCCGGTTCCTCCTGCCGCACCTGATCTTCTATACGGGGCTGCTGATCGCGCTGATCCTGCTGCTCCTGTGCGGGATCGTCCTGTACGAAGGCCGTATCGATGCGCGCGACCGCTCGCGCAGCATGCAGCAAAACCTCGCGCTGATGGCGTCGTGGGACATCGAGCGCAACATCGAGATCTATTCGCTGTCGCTGCAGGCGGTGGTCGAAGGCGCGAACGACCCCGAAGTCACCAGGCTGCCGATGCCGCTGCGCCGCCAGGTGCTGTTCGACCGCGCGACGACGGCCAAGTACCTCGGCGGCATCTACGTGCTCGACGCGAAGGGCGACATCGCGGTCGACGGCAAGAGCGACGTGCCGCGCAAGGCCAACTTCGGCAACGAGCCGTACTTCACCGTGCACCGCGACCGCCCCGACGTCGGCCTGTACGTCAGCGATCCGTATCATTCCCGCCTGCGCGGGGGCTCGCCGAGCATCGCGCTGAGCCGGCGGATCACGCGGCCCGACGGGTCGTTCGGCGGCGTCGCGGTGATGTCGATCCGGCTCGAATATTTCCAGAACCTGTTCTCGCGCCTGTCGCTCGGCGATCGCGGTTCGGTTGCGCTGATCAACACGGACGGCAAGATGGTCGCGCGCGAGCCGTACGACCCCAAGATCGTCGGCCGCGACATCAGCCGCGCGAGCACGTTCCGGCAGTTCATGACCGCCAGCGAAGGCAGCTTCGCCGATACCGCATCGATCGACGGCGTGCGGCGCCTGTACGTGTTCCGGCACCTCGACGGCCTGCCGCTCATCGTCATGGTCGCGCGCTCGGAAGCGGACACCTACGCTGCGTGGTACGACCGTGCGATCCCGATCGGCTCCGCGATGGTCTTGCTCGCGATCGGCTTCGTCGGCCTGTCGCTGCTGCTCGACGTGCAGCTGCGCAAGCGCCACCGCGCGGAAACCGAGCTGCAGGCGCTCGCGCGCACCGACGGCCTGACGGGCCTCGACAACCGCCGGATGCTCGACGTCACGCTCGCGCGCGAATGGCGCCGCGCCGCACGTTCGCAACATGCGCTGTCGCTGCTGTTCATCGACGTCGATTACTTCAAGCACTACAACGACACGCAGGGCCACCAGGCCGGCGACGACGCACTCGCCGCGGTCGGCCACTGCATCGCCGGCTGCCTGCGTCGGCCGGCCGACTATGCGGCGCGCTACGGCGGCGAGGAATTCGTCGTGGTGCTGCCGGATATCGACACGGACGGCGCGGTGACGATCGCCGAAACGATCCGCACGGGCATCCTCGATCTCGGCATCCGGCACGACGCCGGCACAGTCGGCCGGCTGACGGTGAGCATCGGCGTGACGACCAGCTATCCGGAGCGCGACGACAACATCCAGGCCGCGCTGAAGCTGGCCGACGAGGCGTTGTACCGGGCGAAGGAAGGCGGGCGCAACCGCATCGTCGTACAGGCGGCCACGTCGCCGGACGATCTCGAATCGCGGCAGGCCTGAGCGTACGGGCAACGGCTGGGCCGCCGCCGTCCGCGTGCAAAATCACCGACAATATCGGCTCGATACGCCACCGCGCCGCCGCGCGGCCGATGCGCGCGGCCAGCCCGCGCCTGACCGGCCGCACCCGTTCGCGGCCGCTTCGCACCACCATGAGACTCAAGGCAAAGATCTTCCTTCTGGCCATCGTGCCGTTCCTGCTCGCGATCGCCGGCATCGGCTTCGGCGTGCGCCAGCAGGCGACGTCGCTCGCGCGCACGCAGCACGCGACGATCCAGGCTGCGTACCTGTCGAGCAAGGAAGTCGAGCTGAAACACTACGTCGAGCTCGCGACGAGCGCGATCATGCCGCTCTACGACGCGAGCGGCCGCAATGCGCGCGACGATGCGCTGCTGCGCACGCAGGCGCTCGCGATGCTGCAGAAGATGGATTTCGGCCCCGACGGCTATTTCTTCGTGTACGACCTGCACGGCAATTCGCTGATGCATCCGCGCGAGCCGGAGCGCGTCGGCCACAACTTCTGGTCGATGCGCGACCCGCAGGGCGCGCTGACGATCCAGCAACTGATCGGCGCGGCGTCGCACGGCGGCGGCTACGTGCGCTACGCCTGGCAGCGGCCGTCGACGGGCCGCGTCGCGCCGAAGCTCGGCTATGTCGTCGCGCTCGAGCGCTGGGGCTGGATGGTCGGCACCGGCATCTATCTCGACGACGTCGACACCGCGCTGCAGCGCATCGACGCGCGCGCGTCCGCGAACATCGAACGCACGATGAGCTGGCTCACGGCGATCGCGCTCACCGGCGCGGCGGCGATCGCCGTGTGCGCGCTGGTGCTGAACGTCAGCGAGTCGCGCAGCGCCGATGCGAAGCTCAAGCTGCTCGCGCAGCGCGTCGTCGAATCGCAGGAGCAGGAGCGCGCGCGGCTGTCGCGCGAACTGCACGACGGGATCAGCCAGATGATGGTGTCCGCGAAGCTGATGCTCGAATCGGCGCTCGCACGCTTCGAGCGCGGCACGTCCCGCGTGCCCGAAGCCGAGCAGGCGCTCGCGTCGGGCGTCGGGCGGCTCGGCGACACGCTGCGCGAAGTCCGGCGCATCTCGCATGCGCTACGGCCATCGATGCTCGACGATCTCGGCCTCGCGGCCGCGCTCGAGCAACTCGTGCGTGAACTCGGCGCCGAAAGCGGCATCGACATCGGCTATACGCAGGTCGCGCACAGCGGCACGCAGCCATTGCCCGAAGCCGTCAACACCGCGCTGTTCCGGATCGCGCAGGAGGCGCTGAGCAACATCGTGCATCATGCGCGGGCGTCGCGCGCGGCCGTCACGCTCGACGTCGGCGCGCACGCCGTCACGCTGACGATCGCCGACAACGGCTGCGGCTTCGACGCCGAACGCTCGCAGGCCGACGCGCGCCGCGGCATCGGCCTGCGCAACATGCGCGAACGCCTCGACGCACTCGGCGGCACGCTGACGATCACGTCGCAGGTCGGCCACACGATCGTCGCCGCGAGCGTGCCGCTGCCCGGCGCGGCGTGACGACGCACCCCATCACAGGAGACTTTCACGCATGAGCGCCCCCGATACCGCCCGGCCCGCTGCCCGACTGCTGCTCGTCGACGATCACCCGCTCGTGCGCGACGGCTTGCGGATGCGGCTGGAAGCGGCCGACCTGTCGGTGGTCGGCGAGGCCGGCAACGCGGACGAGGCGCTCGCGCTCGCCGAGTCGCTCGAACCCGATCTCGCGCTGATGGACGTCGGCATGAACGGAATGAACGGCATCACGCTCGCGGGCGTATTCCACGAGCGGTTTCCGGGCATCCGCGTGCTGATGCTGTCGATGCACGACAACATCGAATACGTGACGCAGGCAGTGCGCGCCGGCGCGAGCGGCTACCTGCTGAAGGATTCGCCCGCGAGCGAGATCGTCCGCGCGATCGGCGCGGTGCTGGCCGGGCAGACGTTCTTCAGCGAAGGGCTGGCCGCGCGGATGATCCAGGCCAGCGCGACCGCGTCGCCGCTGGACCGCTTGACGCCGCGCGAGCGCGACATCCTCGACGCGCTGGCCGAAGGGCTGTCGAGCAAGCAGATCGCGCAACAGACGGGGCTGTCGGTGCGCACGGTCGAGACGCATCGGCTCAACCTGAAGCGCAAGCTGGAGATCGAAGGGCAGGCCGAGCTGATCAAGTTCGCGGTCGAGCATCGGCGGCGATAGAGCAAGCACGCCCGGATGGCGCGCCGGGACGCGCACATCACCCTCGAATTTCATACTTGTCCAATCGACCTCACCTTGGGGGCGATGGAATCCTCTCGCTTGCCGAAACGAGCACCGTGCTCGGATTTGCCTTCGCGGGCTGAAGAATAGGGCGGCGACGGGCGACACGGCAGAAGGTACTGTGCTCCTTGGCCACTTTGATCGCCCCTACGATGCTGTTTTTTCTCGCTTCGTATCCGATTCGCTCAGTCAGCATCGCGCAGGAGTCGCCCCCTCTCCACCGCTCGGCCGACCTACGAATAGAAAAGGCGCCCGAAGGCGCCTTCCATGCATCCGAACTACGCGCAACAGCCGTCAGTTCGTCCGCGAATTGTGTTTCTGCAGATACGCGATCAGGCCGTCGATCCCGCCCGTCGCGAGCTGGCTCTTGAATTGCCCCTGATAGACCTGGATCAGCCACGCGCCCGACATGTCGATGTCGTAGATCTTCCAGTCGTTGCCGACCTTGCCGAGACGATAGCCGACCGACTGGCTGTCGCCCGGCGTCGTCACCGTCGATTGCACGAGCGCGTCCGCGCCCGACGCGCCGCCCGGCTTGAACGAGAACTTCGCGTCCTGGTTGCCGAGCTGCGCGAGCGACGCGGCGTAGGTGCGCGTCATCAGCAAGCGGAACTGCTTGTACAGCTCCTGTTGCTGTTGCGGCGTGGCCTGCTTCCACGCGTCGCCGACCGCGATGCGGGTCGTGCGCTCGAAGTTGGTCACAGGCAGGAAGCGCTGCTCGACGACCTGCGTGATCTTCGCCATGTCGCCGCCGCGCGCGGCCGGATCGGCCTTCATCGCATTGACGGTACCCTCGACCGCCGTGCGGACGACATCGACCGGCGCGCTCTGCGCGAAAGCGGAAACCGACACGGCGGCCGCCGCGACGAAAGCAAACAGATGACGTTTCATACGAATTTCGCACTCGATGGGAAAAAACGGCCGGCTCTTTGCATCGGCCGGTGGAGCAAAGTATACCGGGCCTGACGCCCCGTTGCCGCCCGGTGACCGACTGTTACCTTTCAGCGCCGTTTGTCACAGGCCCTTGGCGGCGTGTCGACGCATCGCCGCGGCGATTATGTAAATATCCCCATACAAATGGACCGGCCGCGCGATCCGATTGCCACGCCGGTAGCAAATATCCTTCCCGCCCCGATTCTCCGCAACGTCACGACCGTCGCCGCGCCGCGCCGGTATACTTGGCTACTTTGCCCTAGCCAGCCGCTCCCCACCGCCACATGGTGACATCTCTCATCGTCCGACTCGTTGCGTGGTCGGTGCGCCGCCCCGTCTGGGTCGTCGTCCTGTCGCTCGTCATCGCCGCCTTCAGCGGCGTCTACGTCGCGCAGCATTTCAAGATCAACACCGACATCAGCAAGCTCGTCGATGCGGAGCCGCAATGGGCCGCACTGAGCAAGGCGGTCGACAACGCGTTCCCGCAACGCAACGGCACGATCCTCGCCGTCGTCGAGGCACCCGCGCCCGAATTCGCGACTGCCGCCGCGCATGCGCTCACCGAAGCGCTGCGCAAGGACGCCGATGCCGGCCGTATCGGCCCGGTCGCCGAACCGGGCGGCGGGCCGTTCTTCGAGCACAACGGGCTGCTGTTCCTGTCGCCGCAGGAGGTCTCCGATACGACCGCGCAGCTCGCGAGCGCCCGCCCGCTCGTCAACGAACTCGCGAAGAACCCGAGCCTCACCGGGCTCGCCACCACGCTGTCCACCACGCTCGGCCAGCCGCTGCTGACCGGCCAGGTGAAGCTGCCTGCGATGGCGAAGCTGCTCGCGCGCAGCGCCGCGACGGTCGACGACGTGCTGGCCGGCAAGCCGGCCGCGTTTTCGTGGCGCGCGCTGGTCGACAACGACGCGGCGCGGCAGCCCGCGCGCGCGTTCGTCACCGTGCAACCGGTGGTCAACTACGGCGCGCTGAAGGCCGGCGCGGCAACGAGCCAGGTGATCCGCGACGCGGCCCGTTCGCTCGACCTCGAAAAGCGCTACGGCGCGGCCGTGCGCCTGACCGGCGAGCAGCCGCTCGCCGACGACGAATTCGCGTCGGTGGAAGACGGCGCCGCGCTCAACGGCGTGCTCACGCTGCTCGCCGTGCTCGTGATCCTGTGGCTTGCGCTGCGCTCGAAGCGGATGATCGGCTCGGTGCTCGTCACGCTGTTCGTCGGCCTCGTCGTGACGGCCGCGCTCGGCCTCGCGATGGTCGGCTCGCTGAACATGATCTCGGTCGCGTTCATGGTGCTGTTCGTCGGCCTCGGCGTCGATTTCTCGATCCAGTACGGCGTGAAGTACCGCGAGGAGCGCTTCCGCGACGAGCGCATCGATCACGCGCTGATCGGCGCCGCGCATTCGATGGGCATGCCGCTCGCGCTGGCCACCGCGGCCGTCGCGGCGAGCTTCTTCTCGTTCATCCCGACCGCGTATCGCGGCGTGTCCGAGCTCGGCCTGATCGCGGGCGTCGGGATGTTCGTCGCGCTGCTGACCACGCTCACGCTGCTGCCCGCGCTGCTGCGCCTGTTCGCGCCGCCGGGCGAATCGAAGACGCCGGGCTTCCCGTGGCTCGCGCCGGTCGACGATTACCTCGATCGCCATCGCAAGCCGATCCTGATCGGCACGCTCGCGGTCGTGATCGGCGCGCTGCCGCTGCTCGCTTTCCTGCATTTCGACTTCAACCCGCTGCACCTGAAGGACCCGAACAGCGAATCGATGGCGACGCTGCTCGCGCTGAAGGATTCGCCGGAAGCCGCCGTCAACGACGTCACGCTGCTCGCGCCGTCGCTCGCGCAGGCCGAGGCGGCCGCGAAGCGGCTCGACGCGCTGCCCGAAGTCGGCCGCACGACCACGCTGTCGACCTTCATCCCGGCCGACCAGCCGGCCAAGCGTGCGGCGATCGCCACGGCCGCGAGCGAACTGCTGCCCGCGCTGACGCAGCCGGCCGCGCCGCCCGCGACCGACGCGCAACGCGTGGCCGCGCTCAAGCGCGTGTCCGACCTGCTGGGCTATGCAGCCGAAGATCACCCTGGCCCGGGCGCCGCCGCCGCGCAGCATCTGTCCGCGTCGCTCGCGAAGCTCGCCGCCGCCGACAGCGCGACGCGCGACCGGGCCGAGCGCGCGTTCTCCGATACGCTGCGCATCGCGCTCAACCAGCTCGCCGCGCTGCTGCAGCCGCAGGACATCACGCGCGAATCGCTGCCGCCGCAGATCGTGCGCGACTGGGTCGCGCCGGACGGCCACGCGCTCGTGCAGATCTCGCCGAAGGTGCCGAAGGGCGTCGATCCGAACGACGACACGATGCTGCGCCGTTTCGCCAAGGCCGTGAAGGCCGCGGAACCGGGTGCGACCGGCGGGCCGATCTCGATCCTGCATTCGGCCGACACGATCATCAACGCGTTCCTGCATGCGGCGCTGTGGTCGATCATCTCGATCACGGTCCTGCTGTGGGTCACGCTGCGCCGCTTCGGCGACGTGCTGCGCACGCTGGTGCCGCTGCTCGTGTCGGGCATCGTGACGCTCGAGATGTGCGTCGTGCTCGGCATGTCGCTGAACTTCGCGAACATCATTGCGCTGCCGCTGATGCTCGGCGTCGGCGTCGCGTTCAAGGTGTATTTCGTGATGGCGTGGCGCGCGGGGCAGACGGGGCTGCTGCATTCGAGCCTTACGCACGCCGTGCTGTTCAGCGCCGCGACGACAGCGACCGCCTTCGGCAGCCTGTGGCTGTCGCACCATCCGGGCACGTCGAGCATGGGCAAGCTGCTCGCGCTGGCCCTGACCTGTACGCTGATCGGCGCCGTGGTGTTCCAGCCCGTCCTGATGGGCAAACCGCGCGTCAAACGCGCCAAGAACCAATCGCAAGGAATCAATGAATAAGGTGCGAATCATTGCGGCGACCGTCGCCGCCAGCGCGATGCTGACCGGCTGCGCGACGGGACCGAACCGCAACCCCAACGACCCGCTCGAGCCGATGAACCGGGCGATGTACAAGTTCAACGACACGGTCGACACGAACATCGCCCAGCCGATCGCGAAGGGCTACCAGAAAGTCACGCCGACGCCGGTGCGCACCGCGATCAGCAACTTCTTCTCGAACCTCGGCGATCTCGGCAACATGGCCAACAACCTGCTGCAGTTGCGCATCACCGATGCGACGCAGGATCTGATGCGCGTGGCGATGAACTCGCTGTTCGGCGTCGCCGGCCTGATCGACATCGCGACGCCGGCCGGGCTGCCGAAGCATCACCAGGATTTCGGGCTGACGATGGCGCGCTGGGGCATGCCGTCCGGCCCGTACCTCGTTCTGCCGGTGTTCGGGCCGAGCACGATCCGCGACGGCGTCGGCCGCGCGGTGGACGTGCGCTTCAACCTGCTGAACTACATCGAGCCGGCCGCGCGCAATCCGATGTACATCGCGCAGTTCATCAGCGCACGCTCGGACCTGCTCGGCGCGACCGACCTGCTGAAGCAGGCCGCGCTCGATCCGTATTCGTTCGTGCGCGACGCGTACCTGCAGCAGCGCAAGTCGCTCACGTATCACGGCCAGTCGGCATCGGCCGCCGCGCCGAACTACGCGGAGCCGGGTGAAGCCGGCGCGGTGCCGGCGGCCACGCCGACCACGCCGGGCGGCTTGCCGAACTATGAGGATCCGGGCGAGTCGGGCGGCGCATCGGGCGCGGCGCCGAACAACGCGCCGGCCGCGCCGGGGTTGCCGCAATACGACGATCCGGGTGCGGATAGTGCGATGCCGGCGAGTGCGCCTGCTGCTGCGCCGGTCGCTGCGTCGGCTGCTGCACCTGCAGCTGCGTCGGCCGGTGCGACGACGGCGCCGGCTGCCAATGGCGCGCCGATCGCGCCGGCGATGCCGACGCTGCCCGCGAGCCGTCCCGCCGCGCAGTAACGCCGCCACGGCGGCCGCGCAAAAGCAAAGAGCGCTGCATCATGCAGCGCTCTTTTTTTGTCCGCGCGAAATGGCAGACCGAAAGGCGGGGAGAAGGCAGCGGCGAATGCCGCTCAAACGATCCGCATCGCGCCCGCCCGTCCGAACGCATGCCGTGCCTGAATCAGCGTCGTGCGCGCTGCGCGCGCATCGCTGGCAACTTGCAGCAGCGGCCCGAGCTGCGACGGCTGCTTCAGCAGTTCGCGCAGGATCGGCAGGATCGCCGTGCTGCCGTCGTCGCGCAGGCCGGCCGTCGCTGCGCTCGGCAGCGTGCGCCACGCCGGATCGACGATCGCGCGGCACACCGCGAACGGCACGCCGCGTGCGGCCGCGAAGGCCGCCGCGATATGCGACTCCATGTCGACGGCCAGCGCGCCCTTCGCGTGATGCAGCGCCGCCTTGTCCTGTTCGCTGACGACCGGCGCGCCGACGGCCGCGATCGTGCCGCGCGTGACGCGCGCCCACACCGGCGTGTCGTGCAGCGCGGCGACGAGCCGCGTGCTCCAGCCCGCATCGGTCTCCACGCGACCGAACGGCCCGTCGATCGCGTTCGCGATCACGAGCGCGCCGGGCACGAGATCCGGTGCGAGCCCGCCCGCCGTGCCGAAGCTGACGATGCCCGCGCAACCGCGCGAAGTCGCCTCGGTCAGCGCCCGCTCGAGCCGGTCGGCCCGCGCGGCGAACACGGCCTCGACGCCGTCGCCGCGCGCGATGCGCGCCTCGAACGCCATACCGGTCACCGCGATGATGGGCAATACGCCGTCGTGCTGCGTCGTCGCCACGCGTTACATCCCGACCGTCACGCGCGTCGCATTCGCGCGCTTCAGGTTGCGGTAGCGCGCCAGCGCCCACAGCGGGAAGAACTTGCGATAGCCGTGGTAGCGCAGGTAGAACACGCGCGGGAAGCCCGTTGCCGTGAAGCGCGTCTCGTCCCACAGCCCTTCTTCGTTCTGCTGGGCGACCAGGTAGTCGACGCCGCGCGCCACGGCCGGGTTGTTCACTTCGCCGGCCGCCATCAGGCCGAGCAGCGCCCAGGCCGTCTGCGACGCCGTGCTCGGCGCCTGCTCGTAACCGCGGTAGTTCAGCTTGTAGCTGTCGCCGTCCTCGCCCCAGCCGCCGTCCTTGTTCTGGATCGACAGCAGCCACTGCGCGGCGCGCTTCATGCGCGGGTCGTCCGGCGTCAGGCCGGCCGCATTCAGCGAGCACAGCGCCGTCCACGTGCCGTACACGTAGTTCATCCCCCAGCGGCCGTACCAGCTGCCGTCCGGCTCCTGTTCCTTCAGCATGTAGTCGAGCGCGCGGCGCGCCGGCTCGCTGTTCAACGGTGTCTCGCCGAGCTGCGACAGCATCGACAGGCAGCGGCCCGACACGTCGGCCGTCGGCGGATCGAGTAGCGCGCCGTGATCGGAGAACGGGATGTTGTTCAGGTAGTACTGCGTGTTTTCCGGTTCGAACGCGCCCCAGCCGCCGTCGCTGCTCTGCATGCCGACGACCCATTCGCGCGCCCGCGCCATCGATTCGCGATACGTGTCCGACTGCTTGAGCTTTTGCGCGCGATCCATCGCCATCACGACCACGGCCGTATCGTCGACGTCAGGGTAGTGCGCGTTCGCGTACTGGAACGCCCAGCCGCCGGGCCGCACGTTCGGGCGGCGCGAGATCCAGTCGCCGCGCACGTCGAGAATCTGCAGCGGGCGCAGCCATTCGAGGCCGCGCAGCACGGCTTCCTCGGCACGCGCATCGCCGGTCTCGAGCAGCGCATGCGCAACGAGCGACGTATCCCATACGGGCGACAGGCACGGCTGGCAATACGCCTCGTCGTCGTGCACGACGAGCAGCTTCTCGAGCGCCTTGCGCGCGATCGCGCGGTTCGGATGATCTTCCGCATAGCCGAGCACGTCGTACATCATCACCGCGTTGGCCATCGCCGGATAGATCGCGCCGAGGCCGTCCTCGCCGTTCAGGCGCTCGTCGACGAACGACACGGCCTGACGGATCGCCCGTTCGCGCGTATAGCTCGGGAACAGGCCGTCGACCGCGCGCAGCGCATGATCGACCACGCGGAAGAACGCGAACCAGCCGGCGCTCTGATGGCCCTGGCGCGGCAGCAGCCCGGCATTGACGGGCGGATCGATGAACAGCTCGTCGATGCGCACGCCGCGCGGGTTCTTCGCGAGCGGACGCTTCGCGTTCAGCACGAGCAGCGGCACGATCACGGTGCGCGCCCAGTACGACACCTTCGACAGGTGGAACGGGAACCACTGCGGCAGCAGCATGATCTCGACCGGCATCATCGGCACCGCACGCCACGGAATCGCACCGTACAGCGCGAGCTGGATGCGCGTGAACACGTTCGACATCTCGGCGCCGCCCATCGCATGGATGGCACGGCGCGCGCGCTGCATGTGCTCGGCGTTCTCGTCGTCGCCGATCACCTTCAGCGCGAAATACGCCTTCACGCTCGCGCTGATGTTCGGCGCGCCGTCGGTGAACAGCGGCCAGCCGCCGTCGGCCTGCTGGATGCGGCGCAGATACTTGCCGATCTTCTGTTCGAGCTCGAGGTTCGGCGTCTCGCCAAGATAGTGGACGAGCAGCACGTATTCGGCGGGAATCGTCGAATCCGCCTCGAGTTCGTAGACCCAGTGGCCATCCGCTTGCTGCGCGGCGAGCAGCGCGTCGGTCGCACGCGCGACAGCCGCGTCGACGCCGGCCGGCACGGCGCCGGCCGACAAGGTAGCCATTTCGGTGAGATCGTTCATCGGTCCCTCTCTTTATTGCGTCTGGAGCACGTCCGCGGCCAGCTGGCCGGAACGGATCGCGCCCTCGATCGTGGCGGGCAAGCCGGTGGCAATCCAGTCGCCCGCGAGTACAAGATTGGTCCAGCGCGTACGCACGGCCGGACGTTTCATTTCCTGCGACGGCACCGCCGCAAAGCCCGCGCGCGGCTCGACGACGAGCTGCCACGCGGGAATGGTTTCCGGGTTCGCGCCGCTCACGCGCGCGACGTCTTCCCAGATGCGCCGCGCGAGCGTGTCGCGCGGCATGTCGAGCCAGCGGCCCGCATCGCGGATCGTCGCCGCGAGCAGCCCGTCGCCGGTCCGCACCGCATCGACGACGCCGTTGACGACGGTCGTCTGCAGCGGATTGCCGGTCGACGCGTCGACCGCGAAATACGCGGTCACGACCGCGCTGAACGTGTCGGGCGCCGCGAGTTCGGGCACGAGCGGCTGCGCGACCTCGGGCGGCACGGCCAGCACGACCGCGTCGCCCGGCGCGAGATCGATGCGCTCGCCGCCGATCGACACCGCATCGACCGCATTACCGTGCGCGCCGAATTCGAACGCGTCGAGCCGCGAATTCAGGCGGATCTGCGCGCCGCCGTACTGCAGCATCCGCAGCGCCGGTTCGACGAACGCGCTGCCGAGCCCGCGACGCGCGACGAGCGGGCGGCAGCCGGGGCCGCCCGCGGCAAACGCGCCGCACAGCGCGGCGCGCGCGAGCTCGGCGCTCGCGTGGCGCGGCTCGATATTCAGCACCCCGAGGAAAAACGGCCGCAGCCAGCGATCCCACAGCACGCCGTCGCATCGCATCGTCTGCGCGAGCGAGCGTCCCGTGCGGGCGAACGCGAGCGGGGCGAGCGCGAGGTAGTCGAGCGGCGTCGTGCCCGGCGCGCGCGACGCGGCATCGAACAGCCACGACGGCCAGCGACCGTTGCCGAAGCGCAGCGTCCAGCGCTGCTGCGACGCGACGTCCACGACCGGGAATTCAGCCAGCGCGGGCCCCGCGAGTTGATCGACCGCGCCGATCGCGCGCAGGTAGCGCTGCGTCGCGGGCTGCCCCGCGAAAACCGTATGCAGCCCGCTGTCGAGCGTCGTGTTCAGCGTCCCGTCGAACCACGAGCGGCAGCGGCCGCCCGCGTGTGCATGCGCGTCGTGCAACACGATGCGGCGCCCGCGACGTTGCAATTCGACCGCGGCCGACAGGCCCGCGAGTCCTGCGCCGATCACGTGGACGGTTCTGGGCATCGCCTCGGTCGACTCAGAACAGCGCGTAACGCGCGGCAATCATCAGCATGCGCGCCTTCGGCTTGCGCAGCGGCGCGCGCGGCGCGGCAAAGCCGCGTGCGATCGCGGCCTCGAGAATGCAGCGATACGCGCCCGACATGATGCGCGGCGCCTTCACCTGCGCACGCGGACAGGTGTCCATCACCGCGTCGGCCTGGCGGAAGTGCTCGAGCGCACGCTCGACGAGCGTCGCGCACACGCGCGGCAGCGCCGGATCGCGCACGATCGTCGCCGGATCGGTGATCGCGATGCCCTCGCGCGCGAGCAGCTCGCGCGGCAGGTAGCACCGGTTGATCGCCGCGTCGTCGTCGATGTCGCGCAGGATGTTCGTCAGTTGCAGCGCGCGGCCCAGGTGGTGCGACAGCGTGATCCCTTCGGCTTCCGGCATCCCGAAGATCCTCACCGACAGCCGGCCGGCCGCGCTCGCCACGCGATCGCAGAAGAGGTCGAGCGTCGGCTCGTCGGGCGCGCAGATATCTTCGGCCGCATCCATCGCCATCCCGTCGATCATCGCGTGGAAATCGTCGCGCTGCAGGTTGAACGCGCGAATCTCGCGATCGAGCGCGACCAGGTGGCGCGGCGGGCGACCGGCGAAGCAGGCGTCGATGTCCGCGCGCCAGCGATTCAAGCCCGCGTTGCGCTCGGCGCGCGGCAGGTCGCTGTCGGCGATGTCGTCGACCGCGCGGCAAAACGCGTAGACCTGGAACATCGCATCGCGCTGCACGGCCGGCAGGATGCGCATCGCCAGATAGAAAGAACTGCCCGATGTGACGGCAGCGGCGTCGGTTTCTTGTTCGTCCACGACGGAATGGGAAACGGCCAAGACGAGCTCCACGGAGACACCCACGCGGGGCGATTGAAGAAGCCATGCCCGGCTGGGATGGTCAGGGCGTCGAATGCGTGCGGGATAGGCGAACGATCGACGCAGACAGGCACAAATTACCGGCCGGAAGCCGGAATTGGCCGAAAGTATAGCAATCTTTGAAGTTCGATGGCGGACACGCGCCATGTGTGGCGGGGTGTTGAGCGCCCTGGAGAGGGCGGCGCGGCCGGCCTCGGCGAATGGGCGTCGCGCGGCGCGTCAGCCGTAGACGATGTCGCGCTGCAGATCGAGTGCGATGAGCCCCATTTCGCGTGTGAGCTGCAGCATCGAGCGGCGCTCGAGGCGCGAGCCCATGAAGCTCGTCACGCGGCCGTCGGGTTCGGCGGTGAACTGGAAAACCGCGCCGCCCGTACCGAACCACGCGCCCGGCACGTCGGGCGATTCCTGCCAGTCGATCTGCTCGAACACGCGCGCGATGCCCGCGCGCACCAGGTCGCCAGGGCCGATCGGCGGCGCGATGTCGCCCAGGTCGTCGAGCGAATAGGGGCCGGGTTTGTTCGGCTTCCGGTAGAAGAGATAGTCGACGTTCATGGGGCGCAATCGCGAGTAAAGCAACAAATTAGCGTGCTTCGGCACAAATTCAAATCAGATATGGACGAAATGTGGCCTGCGCGACACAAAAGGGGCGGATCGTTGCCACCCGGGAGACGCGCCGCGCGAGCGCGTTTCGATGGCGGCGGGTTCGTCTAAGATGACACCTTTCTCGAAAAAATACGGACACCATGGAGACGAACGACACCGCCAACCCGCAGTCCGATCATCCCGTTTTCGTGCTCGTGCACGGCGCGTGGCATGGCGCGTGGTGCTACGCCCACCTGGCGGCCGCGCTGGCCGCGCGCGGCTACCTGTCGATCGCGCGCGACCTGCCCGCGCACGGCATCCATGCGCGCTTTCCCGCGTCGTACCTCGCCCGGCCGCTCGACAAGGACGCGTTCGGCGCCGAGCCGTCGCCGGTCGCGAACACGACGCTCGACGATTACGCGACGCAGGTGATGCAGGCCGTCGACGACGCATACGCGCTCGGCCGCGGCAAGGTCGTGCTGGTCGGGCACAGCATGGGCGGCCTCGCGATCACGGCGGCCGCCGAACGTGCGCCGGAAAAGATCGCGAAGATCGTCTATCTCGCGGCCTTCATGCCCGCGTCGGGCGTGCCGGGTCTCGACTACGTGCGCGCGCCGGAAAACAAGGGCGAGCTGCTCGGCCCGCTGATGCTCGCGAGCCCGCGCGTGGCCGGTGCGCTGCGCGTCGATCCGCACAGCGGCGATGCCGCGTATCGCGAACTGATGAAGCGCGCGCTGTACGAAGACGTGCCGCAGGCCGACTTCGATGCGGTCGCGAACCTGATGAGCTGCGACGTGCCGGCCGCGCCGTTCGCGACCGCGATCCCGACGACCGCCGCCCGCTGGGGTGCGATCGACCGTCACTACGTCAAGTGCCTGCAGGATCGCGTGATCCTGCCCGCGCTGCAGCAGCGCTTCATCGACGAAGCCGACGCATTCGCGCCCGGCAACCCGACCCACGTACACCAGCTCGACAGCAGCCATTCGCCGTTCGTGTCGCAGCCGGCCGTGCTGGCCGGCGTGCTCGCCGACATCGCGAAAAGCTGAGGGGGGCGGGCGCGGTCAGTCAGCGTACGCGACCGACCGATCGCGCCCGAGCCGCTTCGCACGATAGAGCGCGGCGTCGGCCTCGTTGACGAGTACGTCGCAGGTCAGCGCGCCGGCTTTCGCGCAGGTGCCGCCGACGCTCGCCGTGACCGGCACGCTGACGCCCTCCGCATCGACCGGCATGCTGCCGATCGCCTCGCGCACCTTGTCGGCCACCCGCATCGCCTCGTCGAGATTCGTGCACGGCAGCAGCAGCGCGAATTCCTCGCCGCCGAAACGCCCGAACGTATCCTGCGCGCGCACGATCGACGCGACGCGGCGCGCGGTCTCGCGCAGCACGGCGTCGCCCGCCGCATGCCCGAAGCGGTCGTTGATCGTCTTGAAGTGGTCGAGGTCGAACAGCAGCACCGACAGGTCGCCGCCGTAGCGCTGCCAGCGCGCGAATTCGTCGCCGAGCCGCGCCTCGAAGAAGCGCCGGTTCGCGATGCCGGTCAGCCCGTCGCGGTTCGCGTGTTCGCGCAGCTTCGCGACCGCTTCCTCGCGCTCTCGTTGCATCACGCTCACGTGCGTGACGTCCGAGATCGTCACGCACACGGCCTCGACGTCGCGGCCGCGCGTGAGCGGCATGAACGTGCAGTCCTGCTGCATGTAGTCGACGCCGCCCGTGATCGGCCGGTCATGCTCGAAGCGGAACAGGTAGGGCCGCTGCTCCCACGAGCTGAACGCGAAGCTGCCAAGCTGGAACACGCTCTCGAGCTTGCGCGACAGCCACGCGCGCGGCAGGTCCGGAAAGCGGTCGAAGATGTTGCGGCCGATCACGTCGGCGGCCGGGATGCCGCTGTGGTCCTGCATGAAGCGATTCCACATCAGGACGGTCATCGATCGGTCGAGCACGAACAGGCCGAAGCCGACCCGCTCGATCACGAGGTCGCTCAGCGACGGGGCGGCGGCCGTCATAGCGCGGACAGCAACGCGTCGAGCGCGTCGCCCATCAGCCGGATCGAATCCTCGGCCATCAGCATCACGAAATGCGCGCGGAACGTGTGGTCCTCGAGCCCGAAGTTCACCTCGAGCAGCAGCGCGACGCTCCACCCCAGTTCGTTCGGCTGGAAGACGTCGTCGAACGACACGTTCGCACCGAGCAGCCCCGGCGGAAAGAACACGGGCTTGCGGCCGAGTTCGTCGAGGATCGACGCGACGCAGGCGCCCATCAGCACGTTCGCGACGTCGAACACGATCTCGTCCGGCGTCGCCATCCCGCCGTACACGCCGTCGCCGAACGTGCGGTCGACGACCGACATGAGCCGCGCGACACCCGCCGTGCGGCACAGCACGATCGCCTCGCCCTTGATGTCGGAACGGAAGCCCTGGCGCACGGCGGTCACGTTGTCGTGGATGCCCGTCATCTCGCGCAGCGCGTCGCCCGCGTCGGCCGCTTTCACGACGCGCACGCGCGGCACCGACAACTCGATGAAATGCCCGAGCAACAACGCCAGCCGCGCGGCGGCGCGGCCCATTGCAAGGTTGGCGATTTCCTGCAACGCGTCGCGTTGCTCCGCCGTGAACACCGATTCAGGCATACAACCCATACTCCTTGAGAATGGGCAGCAATGCCTCCGACGTCACGGGCTTGGCAACGAATGCGATCGCGCCCAATTCACGCACGCGTGCTTGCGCCTGCGGCTGGATATCGGCGGATACCACGATCACGAACGTGTTCAGATCTTCGTGGCGCAGTGTTTCCAGGACCTGATATCCGCTCATGTCGGGCATCGTCAGGTCCAGAAACATCACGGAAGCTTTGCCGTCACGATAGAGCGCCAAGGCCTCGCGACCATTCGCTGCATACGCGACGTCAACGTCCCAGTCTCCCGGCAGCGCCTTTGTCAGAAGTTTGCGAGCGAGCAGCGAATCGTCGGCAATTACAATCGGCAAAGGCATGGGGCGATGCGGTATACGGAATGGTCTCTCTCGCGTTAACGACCGCGCGGCGCTCTTCTTTAGTGCCTTGCGTTTCGGGCGCGGCCAACCGCCTTGCGACCAGGCACGCGCGCCGCGACGCAGGTGCGCGCGACGCACCGCGCGGCAATCGCCGACGGGCGCATGTATCTGTCATAGGGAAAGCAAGGCGCGATTCTCGGAGTAAACCGGAGGCGATGCAACTCGCCATTTTCACCATTTCGAACAGAATCGGTCCGATCGCGCGTGATTCCGAAAACAGCCGCGACCATTTTCGAGATAAGCACGCAAAATTTTTCCTTGTGTACGTTTGCGCTGCCGGATTCGTCGCGTTTTCAATCTGACGGTTTACCTCTGTCATATACGACAGGTTTGCGCCCGTACGGCACCGCACGGCGGACCGCCGCAACTCGTTTATGATGGCAGACACCTCTGCCTCACCCGCTTTCCTCGATGACGTCCGAACGGCCTGCCGACTCCCGCGCCCCTGCCCCTTCTCCCGCCGACGACTGGCAGGATGACGGCAGCTACGCGTCCGGCGCACCCGAGCACGATTTCGCGGTGCGCCGCGTGACGCTGATCGTGCTGCTCGTCGCGGCGATCGTGCTGCCGTGCATCTACGTGGTGGTGATGGCGTACAACGACCTGAAGGCGCGCGAGGCCGCCGCGAGCGACGTGACGATGCGCACGGTGCGGGTCGCCGAGGAACACGCGCTCAAGGTGTTCGACCTGAGCGAAACGCTCGATGCGCGCATCGTCGACCTCGTGCAGGACATGGACGACGCGACCGTGCGCAGCAAGGAGTCCGACATCCACGAAGCGCTGAACACGATCGGCGGCGGCTATCCGCAGGTGGCCGCCGTGTCGATCTTCGGCGCAAGCGGGATGCTGCTCGCCAACAGCCTCTACTATCCGGCGCCCTATGCGTCGATCGCGAACCGCGACGATTTCGCCGGCATCCGCGACGGCAAGGTCATCGAACACATCTCGCGGCTGATGATGGGGCCGCTCAAGCTCGAGAACATTCCCGTCTTCAACACCGGCGTCGCGCGACGCCATAGCGACGGTTCGTTCGCCGGCATGGTGTCGATCGCGCTGAAGTCGTCGTATTTCAATGCGTTCTACCGCGACCTGCTCGGCGGCGCGAGCACGCCGATGACGATGGCGCTCGCGCGCTCGGACGGCGCGGTGATCGCGTCGTATCCGCCGCCGCCGTCGCTCGCGCACACCGATCGCTCGGTCACGTTCGGCAACCCGCGCAACGATCCGCGCGCGGGCGTGGTGCGCGTGGGCCACGACGGCGCGAGCAGCGAGATCGTCGCGTATCGCCAGGTCGGCAGCTATCCCGTCTACGTGACCTGCGCGTACCGCACGTCGGCGATCTGGCATGAATGGTACGAACACCTGAGCGTGCTGTTCATCTCGATGTTCGCGCCGTCGGTCGCGCTGTGGTCCGTGATCTGGCTGTCGCTCAAGCGGCTGAAGGCGGAAGAGGAAGCGTGGGACCGCTGGCAGGCCGAAGCGTCGATGCGGCGCTCGATCGAATCGGCGTACCGGCAGTCGCGCAAGATGCAGGCGCTCGGCAATCTCGTCGGCAGCGTCGCGCACGACTTCAACAACCTGCTGATGATCATCTCGAGCAACGTGCAGATCGCGCGGCGACGCGGGGTCCAGCATCTCGACAAGGAGCTCGGCGCGATCGAGCGCGCGTTGAAGAACGGCCAGTCGCTCACGCGTCAGCTGCTCGGCGTCGCGCGCAAGCAGCCGCTGCACAACGAGACGATCGACATCGGGCAATGGGTCGGCACGTGCCGCGAACTGCTGAAGACGTCGCTCGGGTCGAAGTCGTCGCTGGTCGTCGCGATCGAGCCGGGCGTCTGGCCGATTCGCGTCGATGTCGCGGAGCTCGAGCTCGCGGTGATCAACCTCGCGGTCAACGCGCGCGACGCGATGGCGACCGGCGGACGCTTCACGGTCGGCGCACGCAACGTCACGCTGCGCCGCGAGGACGGCTTCCCGCTCACCGGCGACTTCGTGCAGATCTCGCTCGACGACACGGGTTCGGGCATGGCGCCCGACGTGCTCGCCCGTGCGTTCGAGCCGCTGTTCACGACGAAGGCGCAGGGGATGGGGACGGGGCTCGGCCTGCCGCAGGTATTCGCGTTCTGCGAACGCTCGGGCGGCCTCGCGACGATCGACAGCGCGGTCGGCGCGGGGACGTCGGTGCGTCTGTACCTGCCGCGCGCGCGGGCCGAGGACGTCGTCGCGCGGCCGGCAGCCGTCGCGCACGACGCGGGCAACGGCGCGCTCGCCGGTCTGCACGTACTGCTGGTCGAGGACAACGACGAAGTCGCGGCCGGCACGGAAGCGCTGCTGTCGCTGCTCGGTCATCGCGTGACCTATGCGCCCACCGCCGACGACGCGTTGCGCCTGATCGAAGGCGCCGCCGCGAACGACGCGTTCGATCTCGTGATTTCGGATATCCACATGCCGGGCCGCCTGAACGGCATCGACCTGGCAGAAGCGGTCGAAAAGCGGCCGGGGAAGCTGCCCGTGATTCTCGTCACGGGTTATGCGGAGGAGCTCGACCGTACGCGCACCGTCAACGTCCGCGTGCTGTCGAAGCCGTTCGACATCGCGCTGCTCGACGAGATCCTGCAGGGCATCCGCGAAGCGCGCGACGCACGACACGCCGGTGCGTGATCCGCTCTTGGTTGGGGGCGCCGCCGCGACGGCGTGAGCGCGCGCGGCGGCGGTCAGGCCAACGAGGTCAGGCCGATTTCAGCAAGCGCACCCAGCTCGCGTAGCGATCGACGAAGCCCTGCAGGAACTTGCGGGTGTCCTCGCTGACGATCTGCCCCTGATCGTCGATGCGCGCCGGGTCGTGCTTGATGAACATCTCGGGCTGACCAAGCGTCTTCACGTCGAGGTACGCGAGCACGTTGCGCAGGTGCTGCTGCGCGAGCGCGGTACCCACCGCGCCCGGCGACGTGCCGAGCACCGCGCCCGGCTTGCCCGACCACGAGTTGGAACCCCACGGGCGCGAGCCCCAGTCGAGCGCATTCTTCAGGACGCCGGGAATCGACCGGTTGTACTCGGGCGTGACGAACAGCAGCGCGTCGGCGGCTTCGATCGACTGCTTGAAGCGTTTCGCGACTTCCGGGAAATCCGCGTCGTAGTCCTGGCTGTACAGCGGCAGCTCGCCGATCTCGACGAACTCGAACGAAAAATCGGCGGGGGCGAGCGAGATCACGGCGTGCGCGAGCGCGCGGTTGGTCGAAGCGCGACGCAGGCTGCCGACGACGACCGCAATACGATAGGACATGGCATTCTCCTTCCGGTGAGTGAGGAATCGGATCGATTGCTTCCGAATGGGCGACAAAGGTCTGTTTATAGGCAAGCCAGCCCGCGAGCCGTCCCACGGGGCCGTCCGGCCGACTTTCCACAAGGTTTTCCACAGAAATTGTGGATAACTCGACCGTTATGTTCTGACGTTACAGATTACCCGACGCGCATCGCCGGCGACGCGCGAGACGGGGTTCGGCAAGCATAGCGCAGCACGGCAGCCGGTTCCGCGAATTCGTGACGGAACATTGCGTTGCAGGCGGAGACCGCGCCCAGTAAGCTGCACGCACCGCGATGCGTCCGCTCCGTGATGCACGCGCGATCGCTTCGAGACACCGCCATTCACCCATGCTGTCCGCACACGACGACCCCGCCTATCTCGCGCAACTGCGGCACGACCTGCTGCGCTTCGCACGACTCCAGCTCCGCGATGCCGACGCGGCCGAAGACGCCGTGCAGGAAGCGCTGACTGCCGCGTGGTCGCATGCCGGCGAGTTCGCCGGGCTGTCGGCCCACAAGACTTGGGTGTTCGGCATCCTGCGCAACAAGCTGATCGACGTGCTGCGCGCACGGCAGCGGATGGTGAGCCTGACCGCGCTCGATGCGGAACTCGACGGCGAATCGATACTCGATCGCGAATTGTTCAAGGACAACGGACACTGGGCCGCGCATGCGAAACCGCGACCGTGGCCGAAGCCCGACACGCTGTTGCAGCAACAGCAGTTCTGGACGCTGTTCCAGGTGTGCCTCGACCATTTGCCGGAGCAGATCGGACGCGTGTTCATGATGCGCGAATTCCTCGATGTCGAGATCGCGGACATCTGCAACGAATTGACGCTGACGACGAATCATTGCAGCGTGCTGCTGTACCGGGCGCGCACGCGCCTGCGAACCTGTCTGAGCGAAAAAGGACTGACGACCGAAGATGCTGCCGGGGAAATGTACTGACGTGACACGCCTGCTGTCGGATGCGCTCGATCGGCATCTGACGCTGCACGAGCGCCTGCAGGTGCGCGTGCATCTGCCGACCTGCAGTGGATGCCGCGCCTATCGTGGGCAGATCTCGCTGTTGCGGATGGCCGCGAAGGCGGCGGCGGGGCGGGAGCCGGACGATGATGATGGGGCGTCTTCCGGTAAAAGCTAGACGCCGCGGTGGCGACATATCGTTCCGGGGGCGGGTGGCGGCGCGGGCAGCCTGACGGTCGCGTCGGTCTGGATTGCCGTTGTTTACGTGTGCAGGGCTGGGCCAGGCCGCGTTGATGCAATAAGAAAAATACGCCGGGCAAGAATTATTCGAACAACGCCTTCACCGACTCGGGCGGACGACCGATAGCCGCCTTGCCGCGGTACACGACGATGGGGCGTTGCAGCAGGATCGGATGAGCGACGATCGCCGCGTAGGCTTCAGCGTCGGTCAGGTCCGCACGGGCAAGGTTCAGTGTCTTGTACGGCTCCTCGCCGTCGCGCAGCATGTCGCGGACCGGACGGCCGAGTTGCCGATGCAGCGTTTCGAGCTCCTCGACTGTCGGCGGCGTCTTCAGATACTCGACGACGTTCAGCGGCGCGCCGGCCGTATTCAGCGACTCGACCAACGCAAGCGTCTCGCGGGACTTCGAGCATCGGGGGTTGTGGTAGATCGTGATCATCATTCAAGCCTGGATGGTGGAGCCCTGTATTGTAGCCAGTCTGCGTGGGAGGCTCGGCGGGCGGGGCAGCTGAGATCGTGTGGCTTTCCTCGTGGCAGTGGGTCGCTGGCGCGATTCGGTTTAGTGATGCGTCGTGATCGCGAGACGGCGAGTGTTTGATGTCGTGGGACACACCTGAGCGAGTGGTTGTTTATGCGCATAAAGTGCGGGCAGGCAATGGCTTCATGGAGACAGGGACTTGCGATTAGCCCGCCTAATGTCTCGTGAGGGCTGTCTCGGGCGGCGAAAAGAGAGCGGGGATCGCGGGACACTTGGGGTCGGTTTATGCGCATAAAGCCTGTGATTGTCAGGCGAGGTGAGATGCGGCTCCAGGCGTAGACGTATGTCGACAGGGATACGGCACCGGACGACGGTCGTATCGATAGGCTATCGTCCCAACATCATTGCGCGCCTGACGTAGGCCAGGTCTCTGCCTTGCCCTCCACTGCAGGCCATCGTTGCGTCCGGTTTATGCGCATAAACGCTGTGGGCAAACGGAACGTTGCCTCGATGCATACACGTTCAACGACGTGCCTCGTGGCCGTGCGTCTGCCTCCGGCCAGCAGAACACACTTCTCTGTGGCGTATCCCGAGCGCTCCAGCCACGAAGTCGATCACCCCGATCGCCGCGGACTTTATGCGCACAAACTTCCGGCTCCTCGGCCACTCGCCGCGTCCAGCGAGAGGGCAGCACACCGAGACATCGCCGCGACGAACCGCCCCGGCGTTGGAGCACGAGAGATCCACCATCGAGCACTGCATCGACCGCTCTACATCAGTCTCGCCATCTCCCACACGCCGTCCCAACCAGCAATCCAATCTCCACCATCCCGTTTATGCGCATAAACCGATAGTCCGAATGGCCAACGCGTAGTTGTTGAACGACAATTTCATTGAAATTCAAATATCGTCCTGTAGAATTCCAACGACCAAAACAGGAGTGAAAATTGGCCGCGGAAATCATTGCAGTCACTCAACAAAAAGGTGGCGTCGGCAAAAGCACGATTGCCATGCATCTCGGCGCCGCGTTCCATGAAAAAGGGAAGCGCGTCCTCGTCATCGACGCAGACCGTCAAAACACGCTGGTTCACTGGTCGAGCGCATCCGGCGACAGCGACAACGGCATCCCGTTTCCGGTCGTCAATCTTGCCGAAGCCGACGGCCAGATCCATCGCGAGATCAAGAAGTTCATCAACGACTACGACATCATCGTCGTGGACTGCCCGCCGTCGATCACCGAAAAAGTGTCCGGCGTCGTCCTGCTGGCCGCATCGATTGCCGTGATCCCGACATCGTCGTCGCCGGCCGATTACTGGTCGAGCGTCGGGCTGGTCAAACTGATTCAGCAGGCGCAGGTGATGAACGAAGACCTCCGCGCGGTCTTCCTGCTGAACAAGACCGAAGAGAAGCGCATGCTGACCCGCGAGCTCAAGCGTGCACTCGAAGAACTCGGCTTCCCGCTGCTGAAGACGCAGATCCCGACTCGGGAAGCGTACAAGCAGGCGATGGCGCTCGGTCAGACCGTGCTGCAAATGAACGATCGCGGCGGCAAGCTGGCCGCCGCCGAAATTCGCGCATGTGCCGACGAAATCGTCGCCATGCTGCCCTGACTTTATGCGCATAAAGGAGTCACATGAAACCCTCCCAATTCGCCAAAGGATTCCAAGCGCGCCCGGATATCACGACGAGCGAGAAGCGCACCGCGCTTGATCGGCTCAATGCGATCGACGGCATCGTCAAGTCCGAGACGCCGACCCCGGTGCCGACCAAATCCGCGAAGAAGGACATCGCACCGCCGCCTGCTCCGGAATTCGCGATCGATCCGTCCATCGACGAATCGCCGCAATACCGCGCGTGGCGTCTCGAGAATCGCTATGCGCCCGGGCAGGTGATCGAACTGCCGCTGAAGTCCATCAAGCACAGCCCGTTCAACCCGCGGCACTTCTATCTGAAATCGTCGATTGCCGAACTCGCGGTCAACCTTGCGAAGCAGGGGCAGCAGCAGGCGATCCACGTAATTCCGGATTACGACAATCCGGGCACGTATTTCGTCAGCGACGGTGGCCGCCGCGTGCGGGCGCTGAAGGAAGCGAACAAGGAGTCGGTCAAGGCGATCGTGATCGACGTGCCGATCGGCATCCAGAGCTACAAGCTCGGCTACGACCTCAACGTTCAGCGCGATTCGCAGACGGTGTTCGACAACGCAGTCGTGTGGCGCCGCTTCCTCGACGACAAGCATTTCCAGAGCCAGAAGGAGCTCTCCGAGCATCTCGGCCTCGACGAGTCGACGGTGGCCGTCGCGCTGTCGATCGGCAAGTTGCCGGAAGCGATCATGCAGGAAATGGTCGCGCGTCCCGATCGCTTCGGGTCGAACATGGCGTATCAGGTCGGCCGCTATCACAATGCGCGCGGCACCGAGGCCACGCTGCGGCTGATCAACAAGATCGTGTCGGACGATCTCAGCACGCGCCAGGTGTCGGACATCGTCAAGGGCCGCGTCGCGGCGCAGGAGACGCCGAAGGCCGCGGGCCGTCAGCGCTATGCGCAGCGTCTCGAGATCAAGCTTGGCGGCAAGTCGGTCGGCGACCTGAAGTCGTATGGCGAAGACCGCATCGAACTGCGCCTGCGTGGCCTCCCGAAGGACAAGCGCGACGCGATCCTCGAGCAGCTCGAGCGAATGCTGTTGTCGGAGTAAGGGAAACGGCCGGCAAGGCCTGGTGAGGCCGCCGGCCCTGCCCGATCGGGGGTGGGGACCGGCGGTGGCCCGTCAGCGGGCCTGAGCGGGCCTCAAGCGGCCCGCGACTGGTTCAGCGTGAACGACAACAGGTCGCCATCCGTCGGCTCGCCCCAGGTCTTCTGGGCCAGCCAGTCGAAAAAGGCCGTCTCGGCCAGCTTGGAATCGAGGCCGCGCTTGCGCCAGTCGTCGCGCAGATGCGAGCCCATCGTCGGCAACGCCTCGGACTCGAACGACTCGCGCGCCACTTCGCGCTCCGCGTCGCCCTGCTCTTCGTACAGCACCTTCGCTTCCTTGCGGCGGAACGCTGCGAACTCGCTCAGCAGGCGCGCCTTCAGATCGTCCGGCTGCGCAGCCGCAACCTTCGCGGAAGGCGTGCCGGCCGGCAGCGCGTCGACCGACTCCACCGGCGGCGCATAACCCTTCTTCAGCGCGTCCTTGAACAGCGCCGGCGCGCTCCGCACCGGCGGCAGCGTCGTGCTGCGCATCCGCTGCTCGGTCATCTGCAACGCGGCGCGAATCCGGTTTTCCTCGCTGTCCGCATAGAGCGTCTGCGCTTCCTTCAGCGGGATCCCGAGCTTCACCATCCGGTCGACCAGCGTGCTGTCGAACACGTTCGGGTGCTCGTCGAGCGCGAGCATCGGCTGCTTGCGCTCGGTCACGCGGAACTGGATCTCGGCCACCCGACGCCCTTCGCGGTGCTCGATCAGCTCGACGAAGATGTTGGTGACCGCGTTGACTTCCGCGATCGCGGGACGCAGGTAGTCGCGCTTGAAGTACTTGTACTCGCGCTTCGCTTCGTCGCCGGCTTCCGTGTCGGGCGTGCCTGACAGGATCGGCCGCCACCATTCCCACGGCTCGCGCATCGTCAGATGACTCGGGTTCGTCAGGTAGCGCACGCAGATCTCGTACAGCGCGAGACCGGCGCTGCTGCGCAACTGGCTCTGAAACTGCAGGCTCAGCCGCGCATACTGGACCGGGTCGAGCAGCTTCTTCTTGATCTTCGGCGCGAACGAGAATTCGACCCACACGCGGCGGGTGGTCGGGTCCTCGAGAATTTCCGCATCGGCGATCAGCGTGGAAATCCCCCACTTGCGGCCCGGCTTCTGACTCGACGTCCCCGTGCTCCATTCGACCTGCACCGACACCATGCGGCGCAGGTGTTCCTTCACCAATGCGGTGTCGTTCGAATCGAAAGCAGAGTTCGCGACGATGTCCGACAGCAGCGCGCGATATGTATCGCCCGAGTCGTCGGCTTGCTGCGCGACGGCCAGCAGGACATTGAACAGCTTGCGAGTGAGGAGCGTGATCTTGCCGCTCTTCGGCTGAATGGCGATCGCCTCGACGGCCTTTCGCAATTCGGCTGAACTGGCACTCACCACATCCACATCGGTTTTCTTGGCGCGCTTCGTCGTGGCCATACGTCGGGTCGGAGGAGAAGTTTCCCGGAAGGATAGCGCCTGCGGTGATGTGCGTCCAGAGCGACATGCTCACCATAGCCGGTGAAGCGCGCCGGCAAAACGGCACTCACCCGAACCGCTCCCGAAAATGCTCACCGGTCCGCCAGTGCGGTGTTCCGGGCTCTTCCAGACGTGCCGCGGCATGCGCCGATTCACAGAATTTCACCTGTGCACGACACGTGCGAAATTGGCTCCCGTATCGGCTCACCTTTCGATTTGTCGTAATTTTGCGACTGCGCAGACGTGAGTTCGACACAGGGCCGCGATTGCACTTCACCGTACCTTTTTCCGACTGTGCCGATCGGCCTGTATGCATGTACAGGCGCGGCTCGCCGAGATATCGATTTGGCTTCGACACATGGAAAAGCGCGGTCGAAACCGGCACGCGCGACCCGATCGGTGCCTATTTGGCCGGACCGGGCGCGCATTGTACAGCGCGCCAATCGTATCCGGTCCCGAAAATGCTCACCTCAAGCACAGCATGTTGATTCGTCCGGGTGCCGACGAAGGCCCGACACACGGGCGACCGGCTGCCAATGCCTCCCGAAAACACTCACCTCAACCCAAAAATGCGGCACTGCAACGGGTACGGAAATGGCTCCTGAAAAATCTCACCGTAACCGCCGCGGTATCAAAAATCCCAATCTCTTCCGATACTTATGCACAGAAGGCATTTGGCTGTGCATCGCCAGGAGCCCCCCGAAAAGCCTCACCTTTCGACGGGTATCCTTCATACGACAACCGTATGTCGCCCCCCGAAAATTCTCACCTGTGCCAAAAAGTGGCACAGCAAAAACGAGATTTCTTCCAGTCCTGGCGGGCTTTTTGGACGAATTCCGCCAGTCACAGGTCCCGAAAAGCCTCACCTTTGACCATTTTTTCAGCAAATACGTCTCCCGGAAAACCTCACCTGTAAGCCAAGTCGGAGCCTGTGATCCATGCCCCGAAAAAGCTCACCTTAAGGCGAACGGGGCAGGAAAACCCGGATTTCCCTCCCGAAAAGTCTCACCTTTGGGGCATCACAGGCCCAGGAGAGCACTTTTGCTGTGCAAAATGGCGTCCACTTCCCGGAAATCCTCACGGCAAATTCCCGTGGAGTCCCGTGGAACCTCACCTTTCGCCAAATCTGCCCAAAAGATGGGCAGAATCGGGGCGCGAAGCAGGTCCTGCAAATTCTCACCTATGTCTGCACAGGCAGAAAACTGTGAAGTCAGGCACAGCGCGGCTTCTGCGGCTGTGTGGCCCCGAAAACCCTCACCTTTAGGAAAACGTGTGTTTTACTGTGATCCCGAATCCGCTCACGACCCTTCCTGCAACGGCTCACGCAGCTCCCTGAACCCCATCACGTCAGCTCCCGCAGAAGATCACCTTGGCTCCCGTAAAACTTCACCTTGTCGGCCGGAGAGCCTTGCACCATAAGGCTGTGCCGTGGCGTTAACGTTTTTAACTAAGGGTTCAAGGGTGTTTACTTCTAATACTCTCAAGACATCGGGCTGACGAGTTTTCCACAGACACCTCAACCCCAGAACACCCACGGGCAAACAGCTCCGCTGTCATGTGAAACAAAGGCCAAAATTCGGGGTCCGCTGAAAAATACTTATGCGACAAGGACTTGGCTAACTTTCTTCGCTTTGTTTCACGGAATTCCGGCTCACCTTCGGCAAGATCGGCTCCCTGATCCGGTTTCTGTGCAAAACGACGTAAATTCACAACAGACCCTCGAAAAAAGTATCAAGTAATACGTATTTCGTTATGATTGCCACAATTCATTGTCTGTGAGCGTGGTCATGACCCTGGACGAAATGCGTCAAGTCATTCGGGAAGAACTGGAATCGCTGCGTGCAAGCGGTGCGCGGCGCCAGGAATTGTCGCTGCACGCATGCAAGCGGCTGTTTTTCGATCTCGGCATTCGGCCGTCGGCCGCCAACGTCCGCGATCTCACCCAGACCGGCAGCGCCAGCGACATCCCGAAAGACATCGACCATTTCTGGGAACGCATCCGTTCCGCCTCCAAGATCCGGCTCGACGGCGCGGCGATCCCGAAAGCCGTCGAGGAAAAAGCCGGCGCGTTGCTCGGCGCACTCTATGAAGAGGCATTGAAAGCGGCGCGCGACAGCCTCGACGCCGACCGCGAACAGGTTCGCGCCGACATGGCCGACGCCGAACAGCGCTTGCGCGACGCGACCATCCGCCAGGAAACGCTTGAAGGTGCGCTCGCGCGCGGTGAAGCGAGAAACGAGCAATTGCAGGCGCGGGTGACCGAACTCGAAGTTCAGCTCGCGTCGCAAACGACCCACGGTTCGGCAAGCGAAGCAACCTTGCTCACCACAGTCGCCCGACTCGAAAAGGAGCTGGCCGCGGCCGCCGGCCGCATCGATGCCGAACAGGCACAGAACGCCGCGCTGCGCGACCGCATCGATGCTTTGCAAGCCGAATTGCAACAGCGCACCGAGCACTACGCGCAGCAAATCAAGGATGCGGTGGCCGAAGCCGAACGCCGCGTCAAGCCGATGCTGGTCGAACTGGACTCATTGCGCAGCATGGCGTCGACCTACCAGAGCGGGTTGCGCGACGTTCAGCGCAAGGAATTCGATTTCCTGCAGCAGTTGAGTTCTGCCAAGGCGCGTGCTGATCGGCTCGAGGAACAGTTGCGCAGCCAGAGCGACGAACTGGAACGCGCCACGCGCGACGTGAATTCGTTGCGCGCGAACCGCGGGATGAATCCGGAAATCGCCGCGCTGCTGCGGCGCCTGGCCGATGCCGGACAACTGGACGCGGACGCGTATGCCGCAATCGGCACCTCGCTGGATCAGGAGATTCCGGCGCCGACGCGGTGCCCGCATTGCGACGGCGAACCGGAGCTGTCACATGGCGACGAGGGTTTTGAAGTCGCGTGCCCTGAGTGCGAGCACGCTTCGGGCGCGTGGCCGTCCCGCTTCGAAGCCGTCGCCCGTTTTGCGCAAACCTGACCGGGAAGCCGGCGATGCGCACAGGTGAGATGATTCGGGAAGCTTGAGGTGAGGTTTTTCGGGAGCTGTGAAACGGTGAGGCTGCGCCACGCAAGGCTGCTCACGGATCGCGTCGCGCGAGCAGCCGTTTCCTGATCAGTGAGTTTCGTCGCGGTCGGACGCGTCACCGTTGCTGTCGGCCAGCCCGTCGCGCCAGTTTTTCCACGCGCGATGCAGGCGATTCGACGAGATCGGCCGCATGAAGCCGAGCCATTTGCCGACCCGCTCGGGCGGCACGTCGTGCTCGAACAGTTCCGCCGCGTAGGTATTGCGCAAGGTTTGCGGGCTGGTGCGTGCAGTGCGCGACGACGTGAGCCCGGCCGATTCGACGATCGCGTCGATCGCGCGCAGCATCGTCGCCTTGTGCATCGGCCGTCCGGCGTGCGACGCGGGGAAGACGAGCTCCCCCGGAATCTCCTGGCGTTTGCGTTCGGTGAGCCAGGCTTCCAGCAACGCGATCGCGAACGAGGCCAGATGAGTTTCGCGTGCGTAATCCGGATGCGTCGATTCGATCCGCAGCGACGTGTTGCTCGTATTGATGCAACTAATCGTAAGCGCGCGCGCTTCGCCGGTTTTGATGCCGGCGCCGAGAAATGCGGCGACGAGTGCGCGGTCGCGACGCTCCTTCCAGTACGCGGAACCCGACACGCCGATCGGCGAAAACAGATACGCGAGCAACGTCGCGCGTTCCGCCGGTGTGAGGAAACCGGTCGGTTCGTTGTCGCGGGCCTTGCGCCAGGTCGCTTCGCCATCCTGAGCAATGAAGCGGGCCGGATTGGTCGATGCATATTCGGTGCGGCGAATATGGTCGAGCACGCGCTCGATCAGCCGCAGATAGCGCATTCGCTGCGTTTTCTTGATCGGCAACTCGCCGACGAAGTTCGCGATGGTCGGTGTATCGACCGTCGCCAGGTTCTTTTGATGCGCGCGCATCCACGCGAGAAACGCGCCCCATTGCGCGCGATAGACATCGGCCGACGAGCGACGATAGTCCTGCATTGCCAGCCATGCGTCGAACGCGGCTTCGGGCGAAAGAACCCAGTCGGACGCATCGCGGTCGAACAGGTCCTTTTCTTCCGGCGGGGCGGCGGTGTCGGGAGAGGCGGGAAGGGACATGGTATTAATTCCGTTAGTTGCGTATATGGTAGCCCTTTCCGCAACGTCTCGGGCAGCAAAAGGGTGAAGCGGCCGCCCTGCGCGGCGGCCGCGGTTGAGCCGTCAGTCGCCCCACGCCTTGGACGGGCGGTGAGGGCGCGACGGACGCACGGTATCGTGTGTCGTTGCCGCGGCTTCGTACGCGAGAACGGCGAATGAAAAGACCGCGGGCAGCGCGTTCGAGCGCCCGAAGTCGATCGGATCGTCGGTCTCGGGAAACGTCATGTCCGACGGCCGTTCGAACAGTTGACGCATGCCGGCGTCGTGCCGGCTCGCAAAGCCGAGATCGGCGAGCGCCTCGGCTTCGATTGCGTGCAGCAGGCGCCACGTCAGCGGCACGCGCTGACGGATGTAGCGCCCGGCGATATGGCGAACGATCAATTCGAGGTCATGCGCGGCAGCCTTGAAGCTGAGCGCGGCCAAATCTTGTTCTTCTGTCATTGCAGGCTCCTGTCGACCGGAGCGGGCGCCTCGGTGCGCCGGCTCCGGCCCATGCATGGCGGAATGTCCGTATACTGTACAAACATACAGTGCTTTCCGCAACTGGCCTGCAACTGACCTTTTGGCCGACTACCCGTGCCGTCAGCGATGGATCACGATCAACAAGGCCCGCGCTTCTGCCTTGCCGGGGTTGCGGATTGCATGCGGCTCATCGGCCGGGTAACGCGCGGTGTCACCTGCCTTCAGGCGTCTGCTCGCCGCGGCGGCCTCGATTTCCATTGCGCCCTGCAGCACGGTGAGGTGCTCGCGCGTGCCCGGTTCGTGCGCGTTCGATACCAGTGCGCCGCCGCCCGGCAGCGTCAGCTCGTACCACTCGAACTTGCCGGCGAGGTCGATCGGGCCCCATACGCGCAACTGGTACCGGCCGTCGTGGCCGGCGAGCGTCGGAATGTCGTGCGGGCCGTCCACGCGGATCGTCTCGGGCGTCTTCGGCTGCGAGAACAATTCGTCGAGCGTGATGCCGAGCGCGTTCGTCAGCCGCCATGCCACGGCGATGGTCGGGTTGGCCTTGTCGCGTTCGATCTCGGAGAGCATCGATTTCGATACGCCGGCTGCGCGCGACAAGTCATCGAGCGTCAGCTTGCGCTCGTTGCGCAGGCGCTGGATCTGCTCGCCCACACGCGGCGGGGTCGCGGCCGGCGGCTGCGGGGCGGCATCGGCGGCCGGGCGCCGCGATCCGGAGGAACTTGCCATTTGGATTCCGTTCGCTTAGAGTTGTTCGATATTTCGAATTCTAGTTCGGAATATCGGATAAATGCGGTCAACCGAACGACCGACTATAACAGTAGCAGGCCGTCGCGCCGCCACGAGCGGTGCGCTGCGGAATGCGAAACCCTGTCAGGAGCTTTGCGATGCGTGATGCCTTTCTCGCCCAGGTGCGCGGGACGCTCGACCAGATCCGCGCGGACGGTTTTTACAAGACCGAGCGCGAGATCGCGAGTCCCCAGGCGGCAGCCGTGCGGCTCGCCGGCGGTGCCGGCGTGCTCAATTTCTGCGCGAACAACTATCTGGGTCTGGCGAACGATCCGCGCCTGATCGACGCGGCGAAGGCCGGCCTCGACCAGGACGGCTTCGGCATGGCATCGGTGCGCTTCATCTGCGGCACGCAAACCGTCCACAAGCAACTGGAAAGCGCGCTGGCCACGTTTCTCGGCACCGAGGACAGCATCCTCTATTCGAGCTGCTTCGACGCGAACGGCGGGCTGTTCGAAACATTGCTCGACGAGAACGACGCGGTGATCAGCGACGAACTGAATCACGCGAGCATCATCGACGGCATTCGCCTGTGCAAGGCGAAGCGTTTTCGCTACAAGAACAACGATCTGTCCGACCTCGAGGCGAAGCTCAAGGAAGCCGACGCCGCGGGCGCGCGCCACAAGCTGATCGCGACCGACGGCGTGTTTTCGATGGACGGCATCATCGCCGATCTCAAAGGCATCTGCGATCTCGCCGATCGCTACGGCGCGCTCGTGATGGTCGACGATTCGCATGCGGTCGGCTTCATCGGCACGCACGGCCGCGGCACGCCCGAGCACTGCGGCGTCGAAGGTCGCGTGGACATCATCACGGGCACGCTCGGCAAGGCGCTCGGGGGTGCCTCGGGCGGCTATGTCGCCGCGCGTCGCGAGGTGATCGAGCTGCTGCGCCAGCGCTCGCGTCCGTATCTGTTCTCGAACACGCTCACGCCGAGCATCGCCGCGGCGTCGCTGAAGGTGCTGGAGCTGCTCGGCAGCGACGAAGGCGCGAAGCTGCGCGAGCGCGTGCGCGAGAACGGCGCGCGGTTCCGCAAGCAGATGACCGAAGCCGGCTTCACGCTCGTGCCCGGCGCGCATCCGATCATCCCGGTGATGCTCGGCGACGCGCAGCTCGCGACGAACATGGCCGACAAACTGCTCGGCGAAGGGGTCTACGTGATCGGCTTCTCGTTCCCCGTCGTGCCGCGCGGCCGTGCGCGCATCCGCACGCAGATGAGCGCCGCGCATACGCCCGAACAGATCGACCAGACGGTCGCCGCATTCGTGCGCGTCGGCAAGTCGCTCGGCATCATCTGACGGAGGCGCGACCATGAAAGCACTGGCAAAGCTCGAACGCGGCCCCGGCCTCACGCTTACGCGCGTGAAGCGTCCCGAAGTCGGCCACAACGACGTGCTGATCAAGATCCGCCGCACGGCGATCTGCGGCACCGACATCCATATCTGGAAGTGGGACGACTGGGCGCAGAAGACGATTCCGGTGCCGATGCACGTCGGCCATGAATACGTCGGCGAGATCGTCGAGATGGGGCAGGAAGTGCGCGGCTTCGCGATCAGCGATCGTGTGTCCGGCGAAGGTCACATCACGTGCGGTTTCTGCCGAAACTGTCGCGCCGGGCGCCGGCATCTGTGCCGCAACACGGTGGGCGTCGGCGTGAACCGCGAAGGCGCATTCGCCGAATACCTGGCGATTCCGGCGTTCAACGCGTTCAAGATCCCGCCGGAGATCTCCGACGATCTCGCGTCGATCTTCGATCCGTTCGGCAACGCGACGCATACGGCGCTGTCGTTCAACCTCGTCGGCGAAGACGTGCTGATCACCGGCGCGGGCCCGATCGGCATCATGGCCGTCGCGATCGCGAAGCACGTCGGCGCGCGCAACGTCGTCATCACCGACATCAACGACTATCGGCTGGAACTCGCACGCAAGATGGGCGCGACGCGCGCGGTCAACGTCGCGCGCGAGTCGCTGCGCGACGTGATGGCCGACCTGCACATGACCGAAGGCTTCGACGTCGGGCTCGAGATGTCGGGCGTGCCGAGCGCGTTCACGAGCCTGCTCGAGGCGATGAACCACGGCGGCAAGGTCGCGCTGCTCGGCATCCCGCCCGCGCAGACGGCGATCGACTGGAACCAGGTGATCTTCAAGGGGCTCGAGATCAAGGGCATCTACGGCCGCGAGATGTTCGAGACCTGGTACAAGATGGTCGCGATGCTGCAGAGCGGCCTCGACCTGTCGCCGATCATCACGCATCGCTTCGCGGCCGATGATTACGAGCAAGGCTTCGCCGCGATGCTGTCCGGCGAAAGCGGCAAGGTGATTCTCGACTGGACGGCCTGAGTCGAGTGAGTGTCGAGATGGGGCAGTGCGGCGCGATCGCCGCCTGCCCCGTTTTCGTTTGCACGCACATCGTTGCGCGTCGGAACGCGTGATTCAGCGCTTGAGGTGAGATTATTCGGGAGCTGTGTGTGCGTGCCGAATCGCCGCGCGATCCCGCATCGGTGAATGGCGATTTCACGTTCGCTTCACCGGTCGGTAGCCACTTCGCTTCTTCTCGTCACGCCATTCGGCGCCTGCTTTTCCCTTCTTCCACGCACTTCCCTGCTTCGCCTGGCAGGCGAGCGTTTGCTTGCCGCCGTATGCGACATCGCGCTGAATCGGGACATCAACCGTGAGCCGCACACAGCGTTACGCCTCACTGATAGGCGATGCGATCGACATCGATCGGCGTTGATTGGTGCGCAGACCATTACTTGGTCCGTTCACCATTCAATCAGCGCGGATCGAGCTGACGACCCAACGAGGCGAGCCGGCGCTCCAGGCACGATTCAGCCTTCCCACCGGCAGGGTCTCTCCATCGGGGTATTGACGGCGGAGAACGATCGTTCTACCGTAAACCCCATGAACACACTTCTCGACTCCTCCGGCGAACCGGGCGTTCGCGACCGGCTGCTCGACGCGGCCGAAGCGCTGATCTATTCCGGCGGCATCCATGCGACCGGTGTCGACGCGATCGTCAAGCGATCCGGCGCGGCGCGAAAGAGCTTTTATTCGCATTTCGAATCGAAAGAAGCACTGGTGGTCGCCGCGCTCGAACGGCGCGACGAGCGCTGGATGCGCTGGTTCGTCGACGGCACGCTGGCACGCGGCAAGGCGCCGCGCGCGCAACTGCTCGGCATGTTCGATGTGCTGCGCGACTGGTTCGGGCAGCCCGGCTTCCACGGTTGCGCATTCCTGAACGCGTCGGGCGAGATACCCGACGCCGACGATCCCGTGCGCGTCGTCGCCCGCATGCACAAGGCGCGCCTGCTGGCATTCGTGCGCGAGCGCCTCGACGCCTATGCCGACGAAACCGGCATCGAGCGCCGCGGGCTTGCGCGCCTCGCGCGTCAGTGGCTCGTATTGATCGACGGCGCGATCGGCGTGGCGCTCGTCAGTGGCGATGCAAACGCCGCGCGCGATGCGCGCGCGACGGCTGAACTGCTGCTCGATACCGCCTCGCGGTAGCCGACGCAGCGAATCCGAACCGGCTGCGTGCATTCGCGGCCAGAACCCTGAACAGGAGCAACCCATGTCCGCTTCCCCTGAAGTTCGTCCGCCCGTTCCGCCCTTCACGCTCGACACGGCGCGCCAGAAAGTGCGCGCCGCCGAGGACGCGTGGAACACGCGCGACCCGCAACGCGTGTCGCTCGCCTATACGCCGCAAAGCCACTGGCGCAATCGCGCGGAATTCGTGACGGGCCGCGACGAGATCGTCGGGCTGCTGCAGCGGAAGTGGGCGCGCGAACTCGACTACCGGCTGATCAAGGAGCTGTGGGCGTTCGGCGGCAATCGCATCGCGGTGCGCTTTGCGTACGAATGGCACGACGATGCGGGCAACTGGTTCCGTTCATACGGCAACGAGAACTGGGAGTTCGACGAAAACGGCCTGATGGCGCATCGCCACGCGAGCATCAATGATCTGCCGATTCGCGAGGCGGACCGTCTTTATCACTGGCCGCTCGGCCGTCGTCCGGACGATCATCCGGGGCTGTCCGATCTCGGGCTGTGATGATGCGCGCACGCGTTCAACGGATCGGCGAACGCATCACTCAGGTTCAATGGTGAGGAAATTCGGGAGCTGCCTGCTGAAGGTGAGATTTTTCGGGACGAGGTGAAATGTCGCGTCGAACTGGGTGCGTTGAACGGATCGACGCGACATCGCACGGGTAAAGCGGCGCAGATGTGGACGCGCAGCGGTGTGCTTTCCTGCGTGATGCATCTCACCGATCGCATCGAAGCGATCGTGCATTGCCGATCGGTGTGTGTGAGCGCGACGTGCAACTCACCGATCGAATCATCTTTCGACTTTCAACGAAAAATCGCGCAAGCAGTGCGCGTTGCGATAGGGCGTTGCTCACCGCTCGATGTTCACCGCCGCCGCATCGTCAAAGTCGGCACACGTGCGCAACCGCATCGTGTATCGTTCACCGCAGACCGATTCACGAAGGGCCGCCCGGCGCCAGCGCCGGGCACGACCCTCACCTTTCACCCTGCGATCCGCGCGGCGATCGCCTCGCCCACTTCCTGCGTGCCCGCATTGCCGCCGAGATCGCGGGTACGCGGCCCCGTGCGCAGCACGTCCTCGATCGCGGCGACGATCGCATCGTGCGCTTCGCGTTCGCGGCCCGTGCCGTTGCCGAGGAAGTCGAGCATCATCGCCGCCGACCAGATCATCGCGACCGGATTCGCGATGTATTGCCCCGCGATGTCGGGCGCGGAACCGTGCACGGGTTCGAACAGCGACGGGAACGTGCGGTCGGGGTTCAGGTTCGCCGACGGCGCGATGCCGATCGTGCCCGTACAGGCCGGCCCGAGATCCGACAGGATGTCGCCGAACAGGTTGGACGCGACGACGACGTCGAAGCGGTCCGGCTGCAGCACGAAGCGCGCGCACAGGATGTCGATGTGCTGCTTGTCGACCGCGATCTCCGGATAGCGTTCGGCCATCTCGGCCGCGCGCGCATCCCACCACGGCATGCTGATCGCGATGCCGTTGCTCTTGGTCGCGACGGTGACGCGCTTCGCGCGCCGCTGCGCGAGCTCGAACGCGAATTTCAGCACACGCTCGGTGCCGTGCCGCGTGAAGATCGACTGCTGCATCACGACTTCGCGCTCGGTGCCTTCGAACATCGTGCCGCCGACCGACGAATATTCGCCCTCGGTGTTCTCGCGCACGATCATGAAATCGATGTCGCCCGGGCGGCGGCCGGCGAGCGGCGACGGCACGCCGTCGAACAGGCGCGCGGGCCGCAGGTTGATGTACTGGTCGAATTCGCGGCGGAATTTCAGCAGCGAGCCCCACAGCGAAATGTGATCGGGCACCGTCGCCGGCCAGCCGACCGCGCCGAACAGGATCGCGTCCATGCCCGACAGCTGCGCCTTCCAGTCGTCCGGCATCATCGTGCCGTGCTGCGCGTAGTAGTCGCAGCTCGCCCAGTCGATCTCGACGAAGTCGAAGCGCACGCCGAAGCGCGCGGTCACGGCGGCGAGCGCGCGCAGGCCCTCGGGCATCACTTCGCGGCCGATGCCGTCGCCGGGAATCACGGCAATCCTGTAAGTCCTGTCGGTCATGCAAATCTCCTTGGCTGGTTGGCCGGCTGCCGGGAAGGCAGGGGCCCGTCATGTCATTCTATTTGTTTCCATATGGATTAAAATCGCTCAAAAGTTAATCGACTTTCCACGAATCGTGAATAAATCGCCGAACCTCGACGACCTGCGCGTGTTCAGCCTGGTCGTCCGCCTCGCGAGCTTCAGCGCGGCCGCCGAGCAGCTCGCCGTGTCGCCCGCGTACGTCAGCAAGCGCGTCGCGATGCTCGAGGCGCAGCTCGGCACGCGCCTGCTGCATCGCTCGACACGCCGCATGACGGTTACCGACGCCGGCGAACGCGTGTTCGCGCGCGCCGAAAAGATTCTCGACGACGTCGATCATCTCGTCGAGGACGTGTCGACCACGCGCACGGTGCCGCGCGGCACGCTGCGCATGTCGAGCAGCTTCGGCTTCGGCCGGCACGTCGTCGCGCCGGCGCTGCTCGACTTCAGCGCGCGCTATCCGCAACTGAATGTGCGGCTCGATCTGTTCGACCGGCTCGTCGACGTGGCGGGCGAAGGCTACGACCTCGACGTGCGCATCGGCGACGAGATCGCCGATCATCTGATCGCGCGCCGCCTTGCCACGAACCATCGCGTGCTGTGCGCGTCGCCCGACTATCTCGCCCGACGCGGCACGCCGCGCTCGCTCGCCGATCTCACATCGCACGACTGTCTCGCGATCAAGGAGCGCGATCATCCGTTCGGCGTATGGCGGCTGAACGTGCGCGGGGAAACGGTCACGGTGAAGGTTGGCGGCGCGCTGTCGACGAACCATGGCGAGGTGGCCGTGCAATGGGCGCTGGCCGGACGCGGCATCGTGCTGCGCTCGATCTGGGAGGCCGGGCCGCTGATCGAACGCGGCGAACTGTGTCGCGTGCTGCCGGACGCGACGCAGCCCGCGAACATCTGGGCCGTGTACCCGGAACGCGTCGCGGCGTCGGCGAAGGTACGCGTGTGCGTGGATTTTCTGGTGGAGACGCTGGCCGGCCTGAATGCCGCGGCGGGTGACGATACGGCCTGAAACCGGCTAAAGGTGAGCTTTTACGGGGGCGTGCGCAGGCATCGTCGACGATGCCTGCGGAGCGTCACGCCGCGTGTCGCGCGCCGAGCATCAGGTCGAGATTCTGCACGGCGGCGCCGGATGCCCCTTTGCCGAGATTGTCGAACACGGCGGACAGCAGCACCTGCCCGCCGTTCGCGTTGACGAACACGCCGAGCCGCAGATCATTGGTGCCGTTCAGCGCTTGCGGATCGAGATGCGTTGCCGCGCGTGCGTCCGCGAGCGGCATCACGTCGACGTGACGGGCGTCCGCGTAGTGGTGCGCGAGACACGCATGCAGCCGCTCACCCGTCACGCCAGCCGGAAGCAGGCGCAGCTCGATCGGAATGGTGAGCACGATGCCTTGCCGATAGGCACCGTAGGCCGGCACGAAGAATGGGCGGTGCGCGAGCCCCGCATGCTGCCGGATCTCGGGCACGTGCTTGTGCTCGAGCGCGAGGCCGTAGACCTGCAGCGGCAACGCGCGTGCCGCGGCGTCGCCGGATTCGAATGCGTCGACGGCGGCTCTCCCGCCACCCGAATAACCGGACACCGCATGGATGCTCACCGGGTAGTCGCGCGGCAGCAGCCCGGCCTGCAGCAGCGGGCGAAGCAGGCCGATCGCGCCCGTCGGATAGCAGCCGGGATTGGTCACGCGTTTCGCATGCGCAATGTTGTACGCGTGTCCGTCGGCCATCTCGGGAAAGCCGTAGACCCAGTCGGGCTGCGTGCGATGGGCCGAACTCGCGTCGATCACGCGTACCGCCGGGTTCCGGATGAAGTCGACCGCTTCGCGCGCGGCCGCATCGGGCAGGCACAGGATCGCGATATCGCATGCATTAAGTGCATCGGCGCGCCGCGCCGCGTCCTTGCGTTCGGCGGCGGGAAGCGTGAGCAGCCGCACGTCGGTGCGGTCGCGCAGACGCGCGTGAATCTGCAACCCGGTCGTGCCCTGGTCGCCGTCGATGAAGACAGTGGGGAAACTCATGATGGTCGTGCTCGTCGCGTTCGGTCGTCGTGGGAAACCGTATCGTCCACCGAACGCCTAGAATAGGAAAAGTTGAATTTGCTGATCGTCTGATTCAGCTTTCCTGAACGAGAGGTGTGTGATGCGCGAGATCAGTCTGGACCGCCTGCGTACGCTGGTCGCGATCGCGGACCAGGGCTCCTTCGTGGCGGCGGCGCAATGGCTTCATCTCGCGCCGCCGACCGTCAGCCTGCATGTCGCCGAGCTGGAAAGCCGCGTCGGCGCGCCGCTGCTGTCGCGCACGCGCGGCAATGTGCGCCCGTCGGTGATCGGTGAAGTGCTGGTGGAGCGGGCGCGGCGTCTGCTGGCGGAAGTCGAATCGACGCTGGACGACGTGCAGCGGCAGGTGCAGGGGTTGACCGGGCGCGTGCGTCTCGGCGCGTCGACCGGCGCGATCGCGCATCTGCTGCCGCAGGCGGTGGCCGGACTGCGCGCGCAGCATCCGGATATCGACGTGCAGATCGCGGTGCTCACGTCGCAGGACACGCTGGCGCGCATTGCGCAAGGCACGCTCGACGTCGGGCTGGTCGCGCTGCCGCAAGCGCCGGTCGCGGGGCTGTCGATCCGCCCGTGGCGCCGCGACCCGGTGATGGCTTTCCTGCCCGCAGACTGGCCGCTTCCGGCCCGTGTGACGCCGGCGTATCTGGCCGCGCGGCCGCTGATTCTCAACGATGCGACGACGCGCCTGTCGCGGCTCACGACCGAATGGTTCGCGCTCGGCGGTCACCGGCCCGTGCCGCGGATCGAACTCAACTACAACGATGCGATCAAGAGCCTGGTCGCCGCGGGGTACGGCGCGACGCTGCTGCCGCACGAGGCGGGCGCCCCGCTGCCGGATGCGCGCATCGTCATGCGGCCGCTACGTCCGGCGCTGTGGCGCGAACTGGGGATCGCCCATCGGGCCGGCCCGGTCGAACGGGCGACGCAGCACGTGCTCGATGCGCTGCGGGCGCTCGGCGCGCGATAGCGGGCCGTCGTGCGGCTGGCCCGCACGCGCGTTCAGAGCCGGTTGCCCTTCGCCAGCGTGAGCACGCGCGCCCAGCGCTGCGCATCGCGCTTGTCCATCATCGGCAGCTTCCATTCGCCGCGCACGGCGTCGCGCACGCGCACGACGAGATGCCAGCGGCCGTCGATCGACGCGGCCTCGCAGCCGTCGAGCTGCGACAGCGTATAGCGGCCGTCCGCGCTGTCATGCGACAGCCACAGCAACCCTTGCGTCGTGGACACGCGCAACTCGCCCCACGCGAGATGCACGATATGCGTCCAGCCTGCTTCCTTCGTGTTGGGTGCGATGTCGCGGCGGCGCTTGAGCCACCACGCGATCAGTGCGATCAGGAGTGCGGCGGCGAGCACGGCGGCCGCGATCGCGACCGGCTGGCCGAACTGCGCGGCGATGACGTGAAACAGGTGAACGGCGCCCCATCCGAGGGCGATGAGCGCGAATAGCGCAATGAAAATCGGCATGTCGAATCGGAAAGGAGGACGGGCCGGCGCAGGCAGCGCACCGGCCCGTTGCACACGGCATTACCGGCGGCGGTGAATGTCGTGCGTGACGAAGCCCGCGTCGTTGGTGGGCAGCGCGAGGCCGTCCTTCACCGCGAGCGTCTTGCGGATGTCGTCGAGACCCGCGGACCAGTGGTCGCGCATCGTCGACAGACCGAACTGATAGTCCTTGTAGTGATGCTCGTACGCCTTCTGCTGATAGATCAGGTGCTGGATGTTGTACTTCTTCCCGCTCGACATCGCTTCGGCTTCGACGCACCACGGGTCGTTCTTGCGTTGCTCTTCCGGCACCTGTTCGAGCACGTGGCGCAGCACGTTGCGGTAGCGCTGTTCGCGCTGCAGCGTGTCGGTCACGAAACGCGTGCGGCTCGAATACTGCACGTCCTTCGTGCGCTCGGCCACGTCGGCCATCGTGCGCGGCAGCGGCCCGCGCGCGCTCCACAGATCGACCTGAAACGCGAGCGTGTCGCTGCGCGGCCGGGCGCGCAGCACTTCCATCAGCGGCGTGTTCGACACGACACCGCCGTCCCAGTAATACTCGCCGTCGATCTCGACGGGCGGGAACGCGGGCGGCAACGCACCGGACGCCATGAAATGCTCGGGCGCGAGACGGATGCGCGAGTTGTCGAAGTACACGAAGTTGCCGGTGCCGACGTTGACCGCGCCGACCGACACGCGCGTCTCGCCCGAATTGATCCGGTCGAAATCGCACAGCTTGAGCAGCGTCGTGCGCAGCGCCGACGTGTCGTACCAGCTGATCTTTTGCGGATGATCGGCCACGCCCGGCAGCGGCGGCGGGAAGCGCGGCACGAAGAACCCTTGCTGGCCCTGCATCATCGCGCTCGCGGCCTGCGACGCGGTGAAGAACGTGCGCACCTGGTCGATGCTGTTGAACAGCGCGAATTCGAACGCGGCCGGAATCGCGGGAAAGAACGCCGGCTGGCAGATCGTTTCCCAGAACTCACGCAGGCGCTCGACGCGATGCTCGGGCGCATTGCCGGCGATCAGCGCGGTGTTGAGCGCGCCGATCGAGATGCCCGCGATCCAGTCGAGCGGAATGCCCGCCTCGTGCAGCCCTTCGAACACGCCGGCCTGGTACGCGCCGAGCGCGCCGCCGCCCTGCAGGACGAGCGCGATCGTTTCGTACGGCAGCGACCGCGCAGCGGCCGGCGCGCCGGCTTCGTGGTGCAGGTCCGCCGCATCCACGGCCTGCTTTTCGGTGCGGGCGTGCGGCTTCATTGCATGAACCAGCCGTGGCTAACGATGAACGACTGGCCCGTGAGCGCGGCGCTCGGGAACGCCGACAGGAACAGCACCGTCTGCGCGACGTCCTGCACCGTCGTGAACACGCCGTCGACCGTGTTGCCGAGCATCACCTTCTTGATCACTTCCTCTTCGCTGATGCCGAGCTCCTTCGCCTGCTCCGGAATCTGCTTGTCGACCAGCGGCGTGCGCACGAAGCCCGGACACACGACGTGCGAGCGCACGTTGTGCTTCGCGCCTTCCTTCGCCAGCACGCGGGCGAGGCCCAGCAGGCCATGCTTGGCCGTCACGTACGCCGACTTCAGCGGCGACGCTTCGTGCGAGTGCACCGAACCCATGTAGATCACGACGCCGCCGCGATCGTCCTTGTACATGTGCTTGAGCGCGGCCTTCGTCGTCAGGAACGCGCCGTCCACGTGGATCGCCTGCATCTTCTTCCAGTCGGAGAACGAATAGTTCTCGATCGGGTTGACGATCTGGATGCCGGCGTTCGACACGAGGATGTCGACCGAGCCGAACGCTTCGGCCACCTTGTCGATGCCGCTGTTCACGGCGTCCTCGTTGGTCACGTCCATCGCGACGCCGATCGCCTTGCCGCCTGCCTTGTTGATCTCGTCGGCGACCGCGTTCGCGCCGTCCTGGTTCAGGTCGGCGATCGCGACGGCCGCGCCTGCCTTGGCCAACTCGAGTGCGATTTCCTTGCCGATGCCGCTCGCGGCGCCCGTGACGACTGCGGTCTTGCCATTCAGGTTGCTCATGTTCGAATTCCCGTGGTGAAAGGATTGACAGGGAGAAAGGACTGCGGACGTGTTACTGGGCCAGGTAATCGTAGACGACTTCGCCGAGGCCCAGCGTCAAATCCGCGACGAGGTGGCGCGCTTCGACGATTTCGAGCACCGGCAGATCGGCCACCGGCGCGAGCGCGTGCGGCGCCAGCTCGAGCGATGCGGGGCCCGTCCACGCGCCCTTCATCTTGATGTCCTGCATGTAATAGCGCACCAGTTCGCAGACGCGTGCGGTGCCGTCGACGTGCGGGATGATCTTCAGCAGGAAATTGGGGCCGGCGAGCCGCTTCGTCTGCTCGTCGATGTCGAGTTCCTTGTGCTTGTAGCCCATCGTGCCGGTCGCGACGCGCACCTTGCCGTAGTCGAGCGTGCCCAGGATGTGATCGGTGTTCACGTGCAGCGTGGGCGACGCGAGCTTCTTCGGGAAGCCCCACAGCTCGCGGCCGCCGGCGATCGGCGGGTGATCGTCGAGATACATCGCGAGCGTATAGCCGCCCGGCTGGCCTTCGTATTCGACGGGGATCACCTGGCCGCTTTCGGTGTAATCGCCGAAGCCGGTCGAATCGGCCATGCGGATGAATTCGTAGTGGACGAGCGGCTCGGTGACCTGCAGCGGCTCGGGGACGATTTCACGGAGGCGGTCCGGATCGGTGCGGTACGTGATGATCAGAAACTCACGATCGACGAAACGGTACGGGCCCATCGGGAATGCAGGGCTGGTCAACGGCATCGCAAACGCTTTCGATCGGACATCGCTGGGTTTCATGCGGACTCCTTGTTGTTGATCGCTTCGTGGATGAGTGGACGTAATCGTATGCCTGTGCGTTGCCGTTGTGCGATGCCGCATCTGGAATTAATTGTTGCCGATTTCGAATAATTTGCGGCGTAAATATTGAGATGAATGAGACAAACGGTCTGGACGGCGTGCCGGCCCGGGCGATGGTCGCAGGCGTCGATGACGCCCTCATGTGAAACGGGTGAGTCTTTACGGGAAAGGTGGTGAGCTTTTACGGGAGACGGTCGTGCGGGAATATGACAATTGTGTGAACTTGTGTTGCAGTGCAGGCTCTAAGTGCGTTCGCCGCGCGGGCCTCGCCCGGGCGGCGGCCGCATTAAGCACCGCTTAAGCGGCCACGCCCTGGCATCGTTCGACTGCCGGGTAACCGGCCGATCTTTTACGCCCCACGCAACCGGATTCATGCAGAACCTCAATCTCGCCCTCTTTTCCGCCATCAACGCCGGGGGTGCACCGCACCCGGGCGTCGCCCGCCTCGCGATCTTCGCCGCCGACTGGCTCGTCTATGCGCTGCCCGCGATGCTGCTGCTGACCTGGATCTTCGGCGCGCGCCCCGCACGGCGCCAGGCGATCGAAGCCGGCGTCGGCGTCTGCGTGGCGCTCGTGCTCGCGCAGGTACTCGGGCATGTCTGGTTCTCGCCGCGCCCGTTCATGGCCGGCGTCGGCACGCAGCTGATTCCGCACGCGCCGGACAGTTCGTTTCCGAGCGATCACATGACGTTCGCGTGGAGCATGGCGGTCGGCCTGCTGCTCGGCGGCACGACGCGGGTCACCGGTTTCGTGATGGCCGCGATGGCCGTGGCGATCGCATGGGGGCGCATCTATGCGGGCGTGCACTGGCCGTTCGACATGGCGGGCGGCGTGCTGGTCGGCACGGTGGGCGCGCTGGCCGCGCACCTGTACGGGCAACGCGTGACCGCGCTGCTCGAACGGCTCGGCGATTGGGTGCATGCGGTCGTGATGGGACGCCGGCAGGCGCCGTAAGCGGAACGAGGCGGAACGCAGCGGCAGGGACGCCGTCAGCCGGGCGAGCCGGGTGTGCGGGCCGATTCGGCCGAGGCGGACGGGCCGTCGCTCGCGTCGTGCAGTTCGGGCGTATCGGCCGGATGCCGCGCGGCATCGCGGTCGAGGGCGCTTTCCTTCAGGATCGCGCACATCGCGACGAACAGCGCGAGGACGACCGCGGCGAGGCCGCAATAACCGGCGATCTTCAGATGGCGAAGGAAAGGCGAAGCGTGGCTTGCTTTTGTCATGACCGGGCGCTCCTGGACGGGCTGCGGCGGCTGTCGCCCGACAGCGGCGTCGCAGACGTACATATATACCAGCCGCGATGCCGGTGCCAAGCCCGCCGCTGCGCCGGCGCCACGATTGTTTCGGCCGCCGGTCGAGCGGGCGCTCCCGGTCAGTCTTCCAGCGTTTCGTGCACGGCCGCCGCGCCGCGCTTCCAGTAGGCCGCCGCGCGGATGCGCGACTTGTCGACGCCGCGCTCGCCGGTCAGGTGCTGGCGCACCGCGCGCATCGACAGCGCTTCGCCGGCCGCCCACACGTAGCCGTCGCCGGACGACGGCAAAGGCAGATCGCGCACGGCATTCAGCAGCACGTCGCCGTCCGCCGCGTCGGCTTCGGCGCGAAAGCGCCAGATTTCATGCACGTCGGCGCGCGTATCGAACGAGATCTGCGCGGTGCGATCCGCGACTTCCAGCACGACTGCCGCGCGCGCGCCGGCCGGCAATTCCTCGAGGCGCCGCGCGACGGCCGGCAGCGCCGTATCGTCGCCGATCAGCAGATGCCAGTCGAAACCGGTCGGGACGACGAACGAACCGCGCGGGCCGCCGATGCCGAGCCATTGGCCGACGCGTGCCTGCGCGGCCCACTGCGATGCCGGGCCCGGATGGTTCAGCACGAATTCCAGATCGAGTTCGCGGGCGGCGCGGTCGAAGCGGCGCGGCGTGAAGTCGCGCGCGACCGGCTTCGGTTCGCCTGCCGGAAACTCGGGGCCGTTCGCGCCGAGCGTCGGCAGCGCGGGGCGTTCCGCGCCGGGCGGCGGGAAAAAGACCTTCACGTGATCGTCGAACGATGCGGATTCGAAATCCGCGAGATCGGGGCCGCCGAGCGTGACGCGCAGCAGATGCGGCGTCACGGCATGCACGCGCAGCACCTGCAGCAGGCGGAACTTGAGGGTGTGGCGCACGCGGGTCACGGTGCGCTCGGATGTGTTCTGCATCAATCCGTTCTCCTTGGGTGGTGACGGGGCGGCGCGCATCACGCGCCGGCGCCGCCTTCGATTTCGGCCGTCGCGCGGCGCATGATGGCCGCGATGCGGCGCTGTTCGTCGGCATCGGCGGCGCTCTTGTGCAGCAGCGCGCGCTTGAGCGCGAGACGGGCCTCGACGAATTCCGGCAACCAGCCGGCCTGCGATTCGTCCTGCGCTTCGTTGCCCGCCGATTCCCCGGCGAACGCGCGGCGCATGAACTCCATCTTGCGGGCGAGGTGCGTGAGGCGCGCGAACAGCGTGTCGACGCGTTCGCGCTGGGCGTCGAGATGCGCGCGGCCGGCGTCGGTCAGCGCATAGCGCTTGCGGTTGCCTTCCGCCTGCGATGCGACGAAGCCGACTTCCTCGAGGTACGTGAGCGCCGGATACACCATGCCGGGGCTCGGGCTGTAAAAGCCGTTCGAGCGCGTGTCGAGCGCCTTGATCAGTTCGTAGCCGTGGCTCGGTTGTTCGGCCACCAGTGCGAGCAGCAGCAGCTGGAGATCGTCGGAGCTGAACTGGCGGCCGCGCGGCATGCCGTCGTCGCCGAAATCGCCAAAGCCGCCGCGTCCGCCCCGGCCGCCGAACGGGCCGCTACCGCCAAACGGGTCGTGGCCGCGGCGATGGCGGCCGATCGCGTGCAAGACGCCGGCGAACCAGTCAGGGCCGGCATGCGCACCATGACCGTCGCATCGGGCATGGCCGCGGGAGGGGTTGTGTCGCATGATCGTGTCCTATATGTCGTAAAACATATCTAAAG
>NZ_JACFYV010000119.1:0-20169 GCF_016759955.1 Burkholderia sp. KCJ3K979 | reverse complement strand
GTGTTCTATCCGCTCGGCGGCGGCCAGGCCGGCGACACCGGCACGCTGACGCTGCCCGACGGCAGCACGATCGCGATCGCCGACACGCGCAAGGCGAAGTTCGACGGCGCGACGCCCGACGACGCCGTCCATGTGCCCGCGCCGGGCCAGGAGGCGAGCGTCGCGACGCTGGCCCCCGGTACGCGCGTGGTCGCGGAGATCGACTGGCTGCGCCGCTACCGGCACATGCGCCTGCACACGGCCGCGCACCTGATGTGCGCGGTGCTGCCGTACGCGGTCGACGGCTGCAGCGTGACGGCCGACTACGTGCGGCTCGATTTCGCGACTTCCGACGCGATCGACCGCGACGACGTCGAGCGGCGCCTCGCGGGCTTCGTCGTCGGCGCGCATCCGGTCACGACCGAATGGATCACCGACGACGAGATGGCCGAGCGTCCCGAACTCGTGCGCACGATGAGCGTGAAGCCGCCGATGGGCCTCGGCCGCGTGCGGCTGCTGCGCATCGAAAACGTCGACCTGCAGCCGTGCGGCGGCACGCATGTGCGCAACACGTCCGAAATCGGCGGGTTGCGGATCGCGAAACTGGAAAAGAAGAGTGCGCGCACACGGCGCCTCGTACTGGAGTTTGCATGACGGTCGATACCGGGAAAGCAGGCGCGGCGGCGCTCGATCCGCAGGCACGGGAGATTCTCGATTTCTGGTTCGGCGAGCCGGCCTCGGCCGAATTCGGGCAGAACCGCAAGGTCTGGTTCAACGGCGGCGCCGCGTTCGACGACGTGCTGCGCACGCGTTACGGCGCGCTGCTCGACGCCGCGTGCGACGGCGCCTGCGATCACTGGGCCGATTCGCCGTCGGGCGCGCTGGCGTTGATCGTCGTGCTCGACCAGTTCTCGCGCAACATCCATCGCGGCACGCCGCGCGCGTTCGCCGCCGATCCGAAAGCGCTCGCGCTCGCCCGCCGCGTCGTCGCGGCCGGCTGGGACGCCCGGTTGCCGAGCGGCCATCACCGTGCGTTCGCGTATCTGCCGTTCGAGCACGACGAGTCGGTCGAGAGCCAGCGCGAGGCCGTGCGCCTGTGCGCGGGCATCCGCGACGAGGCCGGATGCGAGAGCTATCACCGCTACGCGTTGCTGCATGCGGCGATCGTCGAGCGCTTCGGCCGCTTTCCGCACCGGAACGCGATTCTCGGTCGCGCGTCGACCGACGAGGAAACGGCGTTTCTGCGAGAGCCCGGCTCGTCGTTCTGACGATCCGTACGTTGGCGTGATGAGGGAACGGGGCGGCTAACGCCCGGACGCTTGCGGGTTCGTGCAGGCACGGGTACGGCAGCACGGGCTGCGCACCGGTCGGGCGGATTGCCGCGACCTATGCCGAAGAGGAAAGTGAAGGCGGGCAGGACGGCGCATCGCGCCGTCCTGTATCACTGCAGGTGCTGTTCGGGCGTGCGCACGTAGACGCGCAGCAATTCCTCGTTGTCGCCCGGGCGGGCGCCCGCCCAGAACAGCTTCCATTCGCTGCCCGGCGCCGGATCGACGGCCCGCACGCCCTGCACGATCATCCACGTGCAGCGCGTCGTCTTCGCGTCGTCGATCGGCGTGTGCTCGATGCCGGAGAAGTAGTACAGCATCGGCGCTTCCGATTCGCCGAGCCCATGCAGGCTCGCCATGCAGTCGCCGTCGTTCCATTCGAGCGCGAGATGCGCGTTCAGGTCGTCGAACACCGAGCGGTAGCTCTTCGCGACGTCGAGCCACGGCAGCAGCAGCGTATAGATGAGCCCCCACGCGACGAGCGCGCCGGCGCCCCACGACAGCGCGCCGCGCCACAGCCCCGTCGTGCGCAGCTTCGGCAGCAGCGTCAGCCAGCCGACCGTCAGCGCGAGCGCGCCGGTCACGAGCGCAGGCTGGATCGGCATCGTCCAGTCGAGCGGCAGCCAGCGGCCGAGCAGCGCGAGATCCGCGCGCGACGCGGCCGGATCGGCCATCACCGCCCAGATCGCCCATGCGAGCACGACGACCGTGCCGAACAGGATGCGGCTGAGGTAATCCCACGCGAGATGCAGCCGGCGCGGCAGGCGCTCGATCGCCTGCGCGGCGACCAGCGCGAGCGGCGCGAAGAACGGCAGGATGTAGAGCTGGCGCGACGTCGCGGACACCTGCAGCACCACGAGCCCGATGCCGGCGAACAGCACGGGCAGCGCGATGCGCGGCGCACGCCAGTCGCGCCATGCGCCGCGGGCGAGCGCGACGATCGCGAGCGGCGCGACCGGGAAGCCGACGGTAAGGAACGCGCGCAGGATGAAGAACGGCTTGTCGTTTTCCGCGCCCAGTTCGGGCACGGAGAAACCGAAGAAGCGACCGACGTTGTTGTCCCAGAACCACGTCATGAACAGCGTTTCGGAGCGCAGGAACAGCGCGGTCGGCCAGATCAGCGCGAACGGCGCGAACACGAGTGCGGCGACGCCCAGCGCGCGGGCGAACGAGCGGGTGCGGCAGGCCGGGTAGAGCGCCAGCGTGCACACGAGCGTGGCCGCGAACACGAGCGGCACGAACAGCCCTTTCGCCATCAGCGCGATGCCGACGCCCGCGCCGAAGACCGGCGCGGCCCAGCGGCTCGCCGGATGCACCGGCAGCCCGTGCCGCATCTGCTGCGCCCGCGCGACATGCTGCATCACGAGTTCGAGCAGCCCGCAGAACCCGATTGCCGTCCCGGCAAACAACGCGACGTCCGTCATCATGTCGTGCACGTGCTTGATGACGACGAGCGTGCCGGCGCTGAGTACCACCGGGCCGAGCACGCGCAGGTCGAACCAGGTGTCCGCGCGACTGGCCACGCGGGCCGCGCGGGCGATGAAGCCGAACGCGAGCGCGGCGAACAGGGCACTCGCCAGGCGCGCCGCGTCGTGCAGCGGCATCACGCGCTGCAGCAGCCACGCGAGGCTGGTCGCGACCCATGCGTAAAGCGGCGGCTTTTCCATGAACGGCAGGCCGGCATTGGTCGGCACGACGAAGTCGCCGGTCTCGAGCATGTGCTGGATGATGCCGAACGTGTAGGTTTCGTCCTGTTTCCACGGATCGTGGCCGAGCACACCGGGCAGCGTGTACGCGCACACCAGTGCGGCGATGAACAGCCAGGCGCGCCAGCCGAGCAGCAGCGAGCGGTCGCGCGGGGCGCTGATCGTGGCGGTCGAGGCGGCGACGGGCGTACCGGCGACGTCGAGCGTCGCGAGGACGTCGGTATCGGCGGTCGAGCGGGTGTGCGCGGCCGGGGCGGGCACGGACGTGCGTCGTCGGCTGGGCGCTGCGGTTCCAGGCATGGAAAAGATCTCGGGTCGAGTCGAGCCGGTCCGGCGACATGGGCGGGACCGATAAGGGATTACATCCGGCTAACGGACAGGATGTTTAAGACACCTGTCTGAATGACCGCTAGTAGAGCACGGAATTGTTACGGATGTTTACTGAAACTGTCACGGAATTGTGGAGATTTGTGGCACCGTGACCACGGGGCGTTTTCGTCAGCCGTATTGTTGCGCCGCGTGTCAGCTTAGCGGCCGCCGCCGACGTCGAGCAGGGCGCCCGTCGTGTAGGACGCCGCATCGCCGAGCAGCCAGACGATCGCCTCGGCGATCTCCTGTGCCTCGCCCGCGCGGCCGAGCGGCGTTTGTGCGCCGAGGCGGGCGGCGCGGCCCGGCTGGCCGCCGCTTGCATGAATTTCGGTCTCGATCAGGCCGGGGCGCACCGCGTTGACGCGCACGCCGTGCGGGCCGAGTTCCTTTGCCAGGCCGATCGTCAGCGAATCGACCGCGCCTTTCGAGCCCGCGTAGTCGACGTACTCGTTCGGCGAGCCGAGCCGCGACGCGATCGACGACACGTTGACGATCGCGCCGCCGCGGCCGCCACGGTCGGTCGACAGCCGGCGCGCCGCTTCCCGCGCGCACAGATAGGCGCCGAGCACGTTGGTATCGAACATCCGCCGCAGCCGGTCGACCGGCATGTCGGCGAGCGGCATCGACGGCGCGACGATGCCTGCATTGTTCACGAGCGCGTCGAGGCGCCCGAACTCGGTCGCAACCGTATCGAACATCGCGACGACGTCGGCCTCGTTCGCGACATCGCCCGCGACGATGCACGCGCGGCCGCCCGCGTCGCGCACGGCCTGCGCGGTCAGTTCGGCCGCTGCCGCGTCGCGCGCGTAGTTGATGCCGACGTCCCAGCCGCGTTCGGCCGCGAGCACGGCGGTCGCGCGGCCGATGCCGCGGCTCGCGCCGGTGATGAGGACTGCCTTGCGGTCGGACGGTGCGGTCATCGCGTGCGGTTTCCGGTGAGGATCACTTCGCTGCGTCTGGCGCCCACTTGTCGCGGGCGGGCGGCAGGTAGTGGCGCAGCCGCTCGATCAGCGCGACGGGTTCCGATTCGACGCACAGCGCGTCGAAATAGGCGGGCCGCATGAAGCCTTCGTCGACCGTATGGCGCAGTAGCGCGATCAGCGGATCGTAGAACGAATCGATGTTGTAGAGCGCGACGGGCTTGCGGTGATAGCCGAGCTGCGCCCACGTGTAGACCTCGAAGAGCTCCTCGAGCGTGCCGGCGCCGCCGGGCATCGCGACGAACGCGTCGGAGAGGTCGGCCATCATTTTCTTGCGATGGTGCATGTCGGGCACGACGTGCAGTTCCGACAGCCCCGTATGGCCGACTTCCTTGTCGACGAGCAGCTCGGGGATCACGCCGACCGCCCGGCCGCCGGCCGCCATCACTTCGTCGGCGATCACGCCCATCAGGCCGACGCGGCCGCCGCCGTACACGAGCGTGAGGCCCGCATCGACGAGCGCGCGGCCGAACGCGCGCGCGGCGTCGGCATAGACGGGCCGCACGCCGGACGACGAGCCGCAGTAAACGCAGACTGCCTTCATTGCTTGGAATCCTTGGCGGACGCCTGCCCGGTGACGACGGGGCTGTCGGCGGGGCGCGGGGAGCCGTCGCGCGGCGGCAGGTAGTCGGTGAACTGGCGCTTGGGCAGCTTGCCGGAGACGAGGTCGTCGAACAGCTGGCGCGAACGGCCGCGCAGGTACGGGGCCATGATCGAGATCACGTGCATGCTCACCTGGTGCAGCTCTTCGCGGATCGCGTCCTGGTCGTTGTATTTGCGCGGATGCATCACGTACTGGTACGACAGCCAGTAGGTCGAGATCACCGCCATGTTGGTGGCGATGACCTCGATCTCGGCGGGCGTCGCGACCATTTCGGCATCGGAGACGAGCAGCTCGCACATGTCGTGCGCGAAGCGCACCTTGTGGCTGATGATCTGCTTGAAGTGCGTCTCGAGCGTGCGGTTGCGCGCGAGCAGGTCGTTGAGGTCGCGATACAGGAACCGGTAGGTCCACATGAAATCGGCCATGTACTGCAGGTACGACCAGGTTTCGTCGATCGTCGGACGGTGATCTTCGGGGAAGCGCAGCCGCCGTTCGATCTGCTGCTCGAACTGCGCGAAGATGCTGTTGATGATGTCGTCCTTGTTGCGGAAATGGTAGTACAGGTTGCCTGGACTGATTTCCATTTCCTCGGCGATCGTCGTGGTGGTGACGTTCGGCTCGCCGATCTCGTTGAAGAGTTTCAACGACAACTCGAGAATCCGTTCGCGGGTGCGGCGGGGAGGTTTCGCTTCCATGTCGTCCGGCCCTGTGTGTGCCGGACTGGCGGGCGCTGCAATCGATGCTGCGTGATTCGTCCGGCGCGGGTTGCTGTTCTATGTCTAGCGGACGATTATAAACCGGGGTTTCGCCACATCGGGGCATTTCATGATCGCGGCCCCGCGCGGCGCATGGTGCAGCGCCGCATGCGGGCGACGGGAAGGACGCCGGGCGGTTGCCTAGAAGCCGAGCCAGCGTGCGACGACCGGCCCGAGCACGAAGCCCCACGTCGTCACGCACGCGAACAGCGCGACCGTCACGGCCGCGCTGCCGAGGTCCTTCGCGCGCTTCGAGAGTTCGTGGCGCTCGAGCGAGATGCGGTCGATCGCGGCTTCGACGCTCGAGTTGAGCAGCTCGACGATCAGCACCAGCAGCACCGAGCCGATCAGCAGCGCGCGCGATGCGGCCGGCACCGGCGCGAACGCGCCGATCGGCAGCATCAGCGCGGCGAGCGTGAGCTCCTGGCGAAACGCGCTTTCCTCGCGGATCGCGACGCGAAAGCCGTTCAGCGAATGCTTGAGCGCGAACCACGCACGCGTGATGCCGCGGTGGCGCTTGTACGGGTTCGGCGGCAACGGCGCGAGCCGGTCGTCGGGGCCGAGCGGCTCGTGCGGGTGCACGTCCGCATCGGCGTGCGGCTCTTCCTCGTCGAACGGGCGGTGCCGTGACGGCGTCGCGGCGGGGGGCGGGATCTTGTCGTTCAGGTCTCGTTTCAAACGGCGGCACCTTCGGCTGGCGAGTACGCGGTCTTCGGCAGCGGCTTCAGATGCGACGCGAACTGCTCGGATGCCGCGCGCCACGAGAAGCGTTCCGCCCACGCGCGCGCAGTCGTGCGTTCGATCTTCAGCGCCTCGAGGCAGGCTTCCTGCAGGTCCTCGTGCATCGCGCCCGCGTCGCCGCCGCTGAGCACGTCGATCGGGCCCGTGACGGGATACGCGGCCACCGGCGTGCCGCAGGCGAGGGCTTCGAGCAGCACGAGGCCGAACGTGTCGGTGCGACTCGGGAATACGAACACGTCGGCCGCAGCATACACCTTCGCGAGCTCGGTCTGTGACAGCACGCCGAGATAGTTCGCCTCCGGGTAGCGCGACTTCAGTTCCGCGAGCGCGGGGCCTTCGCCCGCGACCCACTTCGAGCCGGGCAGGTCGAGGCGCAGGAACGCCTCGACGTTCTTCTCGATCGCGACGCGGCCCACGTACAGGAAGATCGGCCGCGCGGTGTTGAGCACCTTCGACTCCATCGGCCGGAAGATGTCGAGATCGACGCCGCGGGTCCACAGCACGACGTTCGTGAAGCCGAATTTCTCGAGGTCCTGCTTGACGACCGGCGTCGGCGCCATCACCGCGAGCGACGGGCCGTGGAACCAGTGCAGGAAGCGGTAGGTGGCGGCGAGCGGAATACCGAAGCGCGCCTGCACGTATTCCGGAAAGCGCGTGTGGTACGCGGTGGTGTACGGCAGCTTGCGGGCGCGCGCATAGCGCCGCGCGGCCAGGCCGAGGGGGCCTTCGGTCGCGATGTGCAGCGCGTCGGGTGCGAACGCATCGATCCGCGCGCGCAGCTTGCGGTACGGCAGGATCGACAGGCGGATCTCGGGGTAGGTCGGGCAGGGCACCGTGCGGAATTCCAGCGGCGTCAGCAGTTCGACGCGGTGGCCGAGCGCCGTGAGTTCGCGCGCCGTGCTCTTCAGCGTGCGCACGACGCCGTTGACCTGCGGTTCCCACGCGTCGGTGACGATCATGATCTTCATCGCGGCATGTCCTGTAAGTAGGGTTGTGTCAGGCAGCGGCCTTGGCCTTGCGCGACGTGGTCTCCGACGGTGCGGTGCGCATCACCGTCCAGTAGACGATCTTCAGTTCGCCTTCCATCGTTTCGACGAGCGCGGACAGGCTTTCGACCCAGTCGCCGTCGTTGCAGTACAGCACGCCGTCGATGTCGCGAATCTCGGCCTTGTGGATGTGGCCGCACACGACGCCGTCGCAGCCGCGGCGGCGCGCCTCGTCGGTCATCACGGTCTCGAACTGCGAGATGAAGTTGACCGCGTTCTTGACCTGGTGCTTCAGGTACTGCGACAGCGACCAGTACTGGAAGCCGAGCCGGCTGCGGATCCGGTTGAACCAGCGGTTCAGCACGAGGATCAGCGTGTAGAGCGTGTCGCCGAGGTACGCGAGCCATTTCGCGTGCTGGATCACGCCGTCGAACAGGTCGCCGTGCACGATCCACAAACGTTTGCCTGCGAGCGTCGTGTGGAATGCCTCGCCGCGCACCTGGATGTCGCCGAACGCGAGATCGCAGAACTGCCGCGCGCCTTCGTCGTGGTTGCCGGGGATGTAGACGACCTGCGTGCCCTTGCGCGCCTTGCGCAGGATCTTCTGCACGACGTCGTTGTGCGCCTGCGGCCAGTACCAGCCCTTTTTCAGCTGCCAGCCGTCGATGATGTCGCCGACCAGGTACAGGTATTCCGAGTCGTTGTGACGCAGGAAATCCAGCAGGTAGGGCGCCTGGCAGCCGCTCGAGCCGAGGTGGATGTCGGACAGCCAGATGGTGCGGTAGCGATGGGCGGACGGCTCGGGGTCCTCGTGCTGCGTGGTGTGCGCGACGGGCGGCTTGTGCGACACCACGCCGTCGGTTGCCCCCGAGCCGGACAGGAACGCAGTGGCGGCGCGGGCGCCGATGGGGTGACGAAACAGTGAGGTCGCGGACGTTTTCTGGCCCATGCATGACTCGCGCCGGTTGACATTACCGGCATTCCGCCATGCGGGCGTGACTGTGCCATGACAGTCACGAGACGTTCTTATTACGACCGTTGAAGGGTGTTTAGCAGTGAACGAGCGGGCGTTGCGTCATCTGCCGCACTGAACGGCCGAAGCTTGTTCGGCAAGGCCGTCCGGAGGGCAGGAGCACCGAGCGAGCGGCTTTCGTCTGGCGAATGCGGCGCGTCAGCGCGGTATCGCGACGACGCGGGTGCGCGCGATCCGGTCGTGCGGGAACTGGCGGCCGGCGTGCAACCGGGCGGCGCCGGCCCATACGATGATCCACGCGGCGGCGAGCGCGAGCGTGACGGGTACCGACAGGCCGAGGAGCGGGTGCAGCGCGAGCGGCGGCAGGAACCACAGCCAGCCGAGCACGTAGCGGACGAGCGCGTGGCCGGCGCTCAGCGGCCGGCCGTTCGACGATTCGAGCCGCAGTCGCCAGGTTTTCATCGGCAGCGTCTGGCCGCCGTGCGTCCAGAACCACACGAAATACGCGCCGACGACGAGCGCGATCCACGCGGCAAGCAGGTTGTGATGGACGAGGCCGTTGCGTTGCTGCGTCGCGAGGCTGAACGCGAGCCCGGCGAAGAACACGACGCCGAACAGCAGCACGCCCTCGTAGAGTAGCGCGGCGAGGCGCCGTCGCACGGACGGCGCGGCGGTCGGGGTGTCGGGCGCGCGGGCGTTTGCCACGGCCGTTCAGGAGCCCTTGAACAGCGAAGGTGCGTCGGCGGGCGACACCGGCGCCACGGCGGCCGGTGCGGACGCGGTGCCGGACGTCGACGACGCGGGCACCGGCTGCGCGGCGACGCCGGCCGACGCGGGCGCCGGAGCGGCGGCCGCACCGCTGGCCGGGTGTTCGTGCGAATTGACGAGGCGGCGGACGTCACGGTCGGCGACGGTCGGCGGCGCGCTGACGACGCTCGGCTTGCGGCGGCGTTCGGCGGCGGCAAGCCGTTCCTTCTGCTCCTCGGGGAGTTGCTGGTAGGCCTTCCACGCGCGCTCGCGCGCCTGCGCGGACAGTTCCTTCGCGCTCTGGTAGTTCTCGCGTGCGACGCGGCGCTGCTCGGGCGTCATCTTCGCCCATTCGGTCATCCGCTCCTGCAGGCGCTTCTGGTCATCCGGCGACAACTTCGCGAAACGCGATGCGATCTTCAGCCATTTACGCTTGCGGGCATCGCTGAAGCCGTCCCACTGGTCGGCGAACGGGGCGAGGGCCGCGTGCTGCGCCGGCGTGAGGCGCGCCCACGACAGCGGGCCGGCGGCGGCCGGTAGCGGCAGGGGAAGCGGCAGCGGCGGAAGTTCGGTGGTCAGCCCGGCCGCGGCCGACGCCGGCGCGGCGGAACTGGTGGTCGCGACGGGCATCGTCGCGGGGGCCGGGTGGAATCGGGGATACGTGGCGACGTAGGAAACGGCGATCGCGATCACGCATCCGAAAAATACGGCCAGGCCGCGCTTCTGACTCACCCGTACGATCCCCTCGTTATTGTCTGTTAGTGAGCGCGCGAAAGATACGCGTTGAACCCGTGGTCGAGATACGCGTTGAGCGGCAGGTCGTCGCTGAGCATCGCCGCATCGATGTCGGCGAGTTCGGCGGTGCGCTGCATGTCTTCCCAGTACGCGATGCCGACGAGCCCCGCGAGCAGCAACGCGAGCGGCCACGCGCGCAGCAGGCGGCGGCCGAACGACGTCGGCGGGCGGTTCGCGGGCGTCGGGCCGTAGGCGCCGGCCGCGCCGGCGAAGGCCGGCACGAACACCGGCGCGGTCGCGGCTTCGGGCTTCTTGCGCGCGAGCGCGGCCCGGCGGGCGACGGCCAGCCGATCGGTGGTCGCGGCAGGCAGCGCGGACGCGCGCTCGTCCAGCGCGCGGCGCACCTTCAGCGCGAATTCGTGTTCTCGGTTTGCGGAGCTCATAGCGTGATTCCTTTGGCCTTGAGCGCTTGCGCCAGGGTATGAGTGGCTCGTGAGCAGTGCGTCTTGACGCTGCCCTCGGAGCACCCCATTGCGGCGGCAGTCTCGGCGACATCCATATCTTCCCAATAACGCATCAGGAACGCTTCCCGTTGACGCGCCGGAAGTTTCTGGATTTCTTCGTCGATCAGGGCCAGAACCTGCTCTCGTTCGAGGCGGTGCTCGCTGCTCTCGACGCCCGCGTTGTCGTCCGCGGATTCGAGTGTTTCGAGCGGGTCGAAGTCGTCGTCGTCGGTGTTGTTCAGCGACGAGAAGAGCGTCACCCACGTATTGCGGACCTTCTGCCGGCGGAACCAGTCGTGGATCGCGTTCTGCAGGATCCGCTGAAAAAGCAGCGGCAGCTCGGCCGACGGCCGGTCGCCGTACTTTTCCGCGAGCTTGATCATCGCGTCCTGCACGATGTCGAGCGACGCATCGTCGTCACGCACGGCGTACGCAGCCTGCTTGAACGCGCGCCTTTCGACGCCCGCCAGAAAGTCGGCGAGTTCCTTGTCTGATGCCATTCCGTGAAGGTATGCGCTGCGGCCCGCTGCGTGGTGTAAAAGGTCGAAAAATTTCGTAAAACCCGCGGATGCTATCAAATTTTCGTGCGGCTTGGCACCGGGTCGGGCGCCGCACGTTGCGCGCGAGCCGCGCCGGCGGGACGCCCCGCGGCGTGCATGATGCGCTGCGGGATATTTTACTTGACGGCCCCATCACGACCCGCTATCGTCAGCGATTCGCAACATGAAGTGATGGTCTCATTTGAGGCTGGCCCAAGAAGCCCGCCCTTCAAACTGGACGCGCCGCTTGAACCCGAGCCACAAGCCCGGCAGAGAGCACCCGATCAATTTTTTGCCGAAAATTCGAAAGGTCAAAATGAACATGCCCAGCGCGGAATTCTCCACGTCGGAACCCCTTTCCCCTCCCGATAGCGACTCCATCGGCGGTACCGTGCTCATGAAGGCACTGGCCGACGAAAACGTCGAATTCATCTGGGGCTACCCCGGCGGCTCGGTTCTCTACATCTACGACGAGCTGTACAAGCAGGACAAGATTCAGCACGTGCTGGTGCGCCATGAACAGGCGGCCGTGCACGCAGCCGATGCGTATGCGCGCTCCACCGGCAATGTCGGCGTCTGCCTCGTGACGTCGGGCCCCGGTGTCACCAACGCGGTGACCGGCATCGCAACGGCTTACATGGATTCGATCCCGATGGTCGTGATCAGCGGCCAGGTGCCGACTGCCGCGATCGGCCAGGATGCATTCCAGGAATGCGACACCGTCGGCATCACGCGTCCGTGCGTGAAGCACAACTTCCTCGTGAAGGACGTCCGCGACCTCGCGGCAACCGTCAAGAAGGCGTTCTATATCGCCCGCACCGGCCGGCCGGGCCCGGTGCTGATCGACATCCCGAAGGACATCTCGAAGACGCCGTGCCAGTACGAGCCGATCAAGAGCGTGTCGCTGCGCTCGTACAACCCTGTCACGAAAGGCCATTCGGGCCAGATCCGCAAGGCCGTGTCGCTGCTGCTGACCGCGAAGCGTCCGTACATCTACACGGGTGGCGGCATCATCCTCGCCGACGCGTCGCGTGAACTGAACCAGTTCGCGGACCTGCTCGGCTACCCGGTCACGAACACGCTGATGGGCCTCGGCGGCTATCGCGCGTCGGACAAGAAATTCCTCGGCATGCTCGGCATGCACGGCACCTACGAAGCGAACATGGCGATGCAGCACTGCGACGTGCTGATCGCGATCGGCGCCCGCTTCGACGACCGCGTGATCGGCGACCCGGCGCACTTCGCGTCGCGCCCGCGCAAGATCATTCACATCGACATCGACCCGTCGTCGATTTCGAAGCGCGTGAAGGTCGACATCCCGATCGTCGGCGACGTGAAGGAAGTGCTGAAGGAGCTGATCGAGCAACTGCAGACGGCCGAGCATGGCCCCGACACCGAAGCGCTCGCGCAATGGTGGAAGGACATCGAAGGCTGGCGCGCGAAGGACTGCCTGAAGTTCGACCGCGAAAGCGAGATCATCAAGCCGCAGTACGTGGTCGAGAAGGCGTGGGAGCTGACGGACGGCAATGCGTTCGTGTGCTCGGACGTCGGCCAGCACCAGATGTGGGCCGCGCAGTTCTACCGTTTCAACAAGCCGCGTCGCTGGATCAACTCCGGCGGCCTCGGCACGATGGGCTTCGGCCTGCCGGCGGCGATGGGCGTGAAGATGGCCCATCCGGACGACGACGTGCTGTGCATCACGGGCGAAGGCTCGATCCAGATGTGCATCCAGGAACTGTCGACCTGCCTGCAGTACGACACGCCCGTGAAGATCATTTCGCTGAACAACCGCTACCTCGGCATGGTCCGCCAGTGGCAGCAGATCGAATACAGCAAGCGCTATTCGCATTCGTACATGGATGCGCTGCCCGATTTCGTGAAGCTCGCCGAAGCGTACGGCCATGTCGGCATGCGGATCGAAAAGACTTCGGATGTGGAGCCGGCGCTGAAGGAAGCGCTGCGCCTGAAGGACCGCACCGTGTTTCTCGACTTCCAGACCGATCCGACCGAAAACGTCTGGCCGATGGTACAGGCCGGCAAGGGCATCACCGAGATGCTGCTCGGATCGGAAGATCTGTAACGGCGCGACGCGCGTCTGGCCGGATGCGGCCGCCTTCACGAAGGGCGGTGCGGCACGCGGCGGCGCGCGGCGCGAGTGAATCGACACGGACACATTCTGGAAGAAGCGAACATGAGACACATCATTTCCGTCCTGCTGGAGAACGAACCGGGCGCGCTGTCGCGCGTGGTCGGCCTGTTTTCCGCACGCGGCTACAACATCGAAACCTTGACGGTGGCGCCGACCGAAGACCAATCGCTGTCGCGGCTCACCATCGTTTCCATTGGCTCCGACGACGTGATCGAACAGATCACGAAGCATCTGAACCGCCTTATCGAGGTGGTGAAAGTGGTGGACCTGACCGACGGTGCACACATCGAACGCGAGCTGATGCTGATCAAGGTACGTGCAGTGGGCAAGGAGCGCGAAGAAATGAAGCGGATGTCGGACATTTTCCGCGGCCGCATCATCGACGTGACCGAGAAGACCTACACGATCGAATTGACGGGCGCGAGCGACAAGCTCGACGCATTCATCCAGGGGCTGGACGCGGGCGCGATCCTCGAGACCGTGCGCACCGGCAGCTCCGGCATCGGACGCGGCGAGCGCATCCTGAAGGTGTGATGCCGACATAGCCAAAGAGGCACGCCGGGTGCGCCGTCATGTCCCGGCCCGCAGTACTCCATCCGAACGAATTATTGAATTTTTTTGAATTAGCGAAGGAACCATCATGAACGTTTTCTACGACAAAGACGCTGACCTCTCCCTCATCAAGGGCAAGCAAGTCACGATCATCGGCTACGGCTCGCAAGGCCATGCGCACGCGCTGAACCTGAAGGACAGCGGCGTGAACGTGACGGTCGGCCTGCGCAAGGGCGGCGCGTCGTGGAGCAAGGCCGAAAACGCCGGCCTGTCGGTCAAGGAAGTCGCGGAAGCGGTGAAGGGCGCGGACGTCGTCATGATGCTGCTGCCGGACGAGCAGATCGCCGACGTGTACGCGAAGGAAGTCCACGCGAACATCAAGCAGGGCGCGGCGCTCGCATTCGCGCACGGCTTCAACGTGCACTACGGCCAGGTGATCCCGCGCGCCGACCTCGACGTGATCATGATCGCGCCGAAGGCGCCGGGCCACACCGTGCGCGGCACGTACTCGCAAGGTGGCGGCGTGCCGCACCTGATCGCGGTGGCGCAGAACAAGTCGGGCGCGGCACGCGACATCGCGCTGTCGTACGCGGCGGCGAACGGCGGCGGCCGTGCCGGCATCATCGAGACGAACTTCCGTGAAGAGACCGAAACCGACCTGTTCGGTGAGCAGGCCGTGCTGTGCGGCGGTACCGTCGAGCTGATCAAGGCGGGTTTCGAGACGCTGGTCGAAGCCGGCTACGCGCCGGAAATGGCGTACTTCGAGTGCCTGCACGAGCTGAAGCTGATCGTCGACCTGATCTACGAAGGCGGCATCGCGAACATGAACTACTCGATCTCGAACAACGCCGAGTACGGCGAGTACGTGACCGGCCCGCGCGTCGTCACGGAAGAGACGAAGAAGGCGATGAAGCAGTGCCTGACCGACATCCAGACGGGCGAGTACGCGAAGAGCTTCATTCTCGAAAACAAGGCGGGCGCCCCGACGCTGCAGTCGCGCCGCCGCCTGACGGCCGAGCACCAGATCGAGCAGGTCGGCGCGAAGCTGCGTGCGATGATGCCGTGGATCGCGAAGAACAAGCTCGTCGACCAGACGAAGAACTAAGCACCTCGTGCTGTTCCGGCCCTTCGAGTGGAGGGTCGGCATCAAAAAGCCGTCCGAAGGCAGCAGTGCCCCGGGCGGCTTTTGTTATGCTACGTGCTTTGCAATTCACCGAACACAGAACGAATCCATGAACTATCCTCATCCGATCATCGCGCGCGAAGGCTGGCCGTTCATCGCGATTGCAGTCGTCGTCGCGCTGTTGATCCATGCCGTCGGGGGCTTCGGCTTCGCGTGGCCGTTCTGGCTGCTGCTCGTCTTCGTCGTCCAGTTCTTCCGCGATCCGCAGCGCCCGATCCCGGCGCAGCCGAACGCGGTGCTGTGCCCGGCGGACGGCCGCATCGTCGCGGTCGAGACCGCGCAGGATCCGTACGCGAACCGCGAAGCGCTGAAGATCAGCGTGTTCATGAATGTCTTCAATGTCCATTCGCAGCGTTCGCCGGTCGATGGCGCGATCAGCAAGGTCGAGTATTTCCCGGGCGCGTTCCTGAACGCGGCGATCGACAAGGCGTCGACCGAGAACGAGCGCAATGCGGTCGTGATCCAGACGGCGAGCGGCAAGACCGTCACGTCCGTGCAGATCGCCGGCCTGATCGCTCGCCGGATCCTCTGCTACGTGCGCGCCGGCGAGCCGCTGTCGCGCGGCCAGCGTTACGGTTTCATCCGCTTCGGTTCGCGCGTCGACGTGTACCTGCCGCTCGGCAGCCGCGCGAAGGTGTCGATCGGCGAGAAGGTCTACGCGTCGTCGACGATCCTCGCCGAGCTCGAACAGTAAGCGGCGGGGCGCACGATGGCCGCATTCAAACCGCGTCGGCCGCGTAACGGCTCCGGTCAGACGCCACGCCCGTTCCGCCGCAACAAGGTGATGGCGCCCGATGCGGCGCCGCTCGAGAGCCGCCGCGCTGCGCGCCAGCGGTTCCTGAAGACGCGCGGCATCTATCTGCTGCCGAACGCGTTCACGACCGCCGCGCTGTTCTGCGGCTTCTTCGCGGTCGTGCAGGCGATGAACGTACGCTTCGAGATCGCCGCGATCGCGATTTTCGTGGCGATGGTGCTCGACGGGATGGACGGGCGCGTCGCGCGCATGACCCATACGCAGAGCGCGTTCGGCGAGCAGTTCGATAGCCTTTCCGACATGGTGTCGTTCGGCGTCGCGCCCGCGCTCGTGATGTACGAGTGGGTGCTGAAGGATCTCGGCCGCTGGGGCTGGCTCGCCGCGTTCGTCTATTGCTCGGGCGCCGCGCTGCGCCTCGCGCGCTTCAACACGAACATCGGCGTGGTCGACAAGCGCTTCTTCCAGGGGCTGCCGAGCCCGGCCGCCGCCGCGCTGATCGCCGGCTTCGTGTGGCTCGCGACCGACAACCGCGTGCCGATGAAGCTCGGCTGGCTGCCGTGGGTCGCGTTCGTGCTGACGATCTACGCGGGCGTGACGATGGTGTCGAACGCGCCGTTCTACAGCGGCAAGGCGCTCGACGTCCGGCACCGCGTGCCGTTCGCGGCGATCCTGCTCGTCGTCGTCGCGTTCGTGCTCGTGTCGTCCGATCCGCCGCTGATGCTGTTCTGCCTGTTCGTGCTGTACGGGCTGTCCGGCTACGTGTTCTGGGCCTACATGGCCATCCGCGGGCGCGCGAATCCGGCGCGCTCGTCGCAGCGCGATCACTGACGCCGACGCACGATCTGCCAGGAAACGGCGGCCTCGGGGCCGCCGTTTCCATTTGCCCCTTTTTGCGGGCCAGGCCGCGCCGGTTCACGGTTTCCGGGTGCCGTTCCCGGGTGTCGTCCAATTGCGCGGTCCACGGAATGTCGCTATAGTCTGCGGCATGACTGCATTTCCCCGCTTCCCCCTCCTTCTGGCCGGTGCGCCGCTACGCGCGCCAGCTTTGGCGCGCCTGCCGCGCTGACCGTTCTCGCCCTCCGTCTCAAGCCTCGTCTGTTGTTGAGCGTCGCCAGCGGTGGCGCGATCTCGTTACGTTTGACTTCCGTATAAAAGAGCCCTGGAGCCCCCCATGACAGACAAGCTGATCATTTTCGATACGACGTTGCGTGACGGCGAGCAATCGCCCGGCGCGTCGATGACGAAGGAAGAGAAAATCCGCATCGCGAAGCACCTCGAGCGGATGAAGGTCGACGTGATCGAGGCGGGTTTCGCTGCCAGCTCGAACGGCGATTTCGATGCGATCCACACGATCGCCGGTCTCGTGAAGGACAGCACGATCTGTTCGCTGGCGCGGGCCAACGACAAGGACATCCAGCGCGCGGCGGACGCACTCAAGCCGGCCAACAGTTCGCGGATCCACACGTTCATCGCGACGTCGCCGCTGCACATGGAGAAGAAGCTGCGGATGACGCCGGACCAGGTGTTCGAGCAGGCGCGTCTCGCGGTGCGTTTCGCGCGCAAGTTCACCGACAACGTCGAATTCTCGCCGGAAGACGGCAGCCGTTCGGATCTCGATTTCCTGTGCCGCGTGCTGGAAGCGGTGATCGCCGAGGGTGCGACGACGATCAACATCGCCGATACGGTCGGCTACGGCGTGCCGGAACTCTACGGCAACCTCGTGAAGACGCTGCGCGAGCGCATTCCGAACTCGGACAAGGCGATCTTCTCCGTGCATTGCCACAACGACCTCGGGATGGCGGTGGCGAACTCGCTCGCCGGCGTGAAGATCGGCGGTGCGCGGCAGATCGAATGCACGATCAACGGTCTCGGCGAGCGCGCGGGCAACACGTCGCTCGAGGAAATCGTGATGGCCGTGAAGACCCGCAAGGACTACTTCGGTCTCGACGTCGGCATCGACACGACGCAGATCGTGCCGACGTCGAAGCTCGTGTCGCAGATTACCGGCTTCGTCGTGCAGCCGAACAAGGCGGTGGTCGGCGCGAACGCATTCGCACACGCATCGGGCATTCACCAGGACGGCGTGCTGAAGGCGCGCGACACCTACGAGATCATGCGCGCGGAAGACGTGGGCTGGACCGCGAACAAGATCGTGCTCGGCAAGCTGTCGGGCCGCAACGCGTTCAAGCAGCGTCTGCAGGAGCTGGGCGTGTCGCTCGACAGCGAAGCCGAACTGAATGCCGCGTTCATGCGCTTCAAGGATCTGGCCGACCGCAAGGCGGAGATTTTCGACGAGGACATCATCGCGATCGTGTCCGAGGAATCGGCGCTCGCGCAGGAACAGGAGCACTTCAAGTTCGTGTCGCTGTCGCAGCGTTCGGAAACGGGCGAGCAGCCGCAGGCGAAGGTCGTGTTCGCGGTCGAAGGCAAGGAAGTGACCGGCGAGGCGCGCGGCAACGGCCCGGTCGACGCGACGTTCAATGCGATCGAGGGTGAAGTCGGCAGCGGATCCGAGCTGCTGCTGTACTCGGTGAACGCGATCACGACCGGCACGCAGGCGCAGGGCGAAGTGACCGTTCGGCTGTCGAAGAGCGGGCGGATCGTCAACGGCGTGGGCACCGATCCGGATATCGTCGCCGCATCCGCGAAGGCGTACATTTCCGCGCTGAACAAGCTGCACTCGAAGGACGACAAGCTCAACCCGCAGCGCTCGTAAGCGCCGCGCGTTGCGCGGCACCGAGACGCCCCGTGCGGCCCTGCGCCGCCGGGGCGTTTTTTCATTGGCCGCTCATTCCGCGGCCGGCGCGCGGAACAGCCAGCGGCGCGCCGCCGGGCGTGGCGCCGGATTGCGCCGGCGGAACTCGACCGCGATCCCGCGCCGCGGCGCATCGGCGACGAACGCATCGAGCAGTTCGAGCACGTCGTGATCGATGTAGTCGGCGCGCGTCGCGTCGATGATCACCGCCGCCCGGTCCGGAATGTGCCGCAGGTGGTGCTTGACCTGCACCTTGCCGAGAAACGACACGTCCTTGCGGAACGACAGCAGGAAGTGATCGTCATGCTGCGCAAGCGTGACGGGGCTCTTCAGGTTCGCGACGGCGACGGCCAGCACGCTGCATGCGAGGCCGAGCGCGATGCCGAACAGCAGGTCGACCGCCAGCACACCCGCGATCGTCGCCGCGAACGGCGCGAACGCGGCCGGGCCTTGCTTCATGACCGAGCGGAACAGCGCGGGCTTCGCGAGCTTCAGACCGGTGTGGATCAGGATCGCGGCCAGGCTCGCGAGCGGGATCAGGTTGATCAGGCCGGTGAGCGCAAACACGCTCGCGAGCAGCAGGACCCCGTGCACGATCGCGGACATCCGGCTTTGCGCGCCGGCGTTGACGTTGGCCGAACTGCGCACGATCACCGACGTGATCGGCAGGCCGCCGACGGCGCCCGCGACGAGGTTACCGACGCCCTGCGCCTTCAGCTCGCGATCGGGTTGCGTCGGCCGCCGCTTCGGATCGATCTGTTCGACCGCTTCGAGGCACAGCAGCGTCTCGAGGCTTGCGACGACCGCAAGCGTGATCGCCACGCGCCATACGTCCGGATTGAGCAGTTGCGCGAAGTTCGGGCCGAGCTCTGCATGCTTGAGCGATGCCGCGAGCGCCGCGAACGAGTCGAATTCGGGCAGCGTGACGCGATGGGCGGCGCCCGGTGCGGCTGCCGGTGCGACCACGCCGAGCACGAGCGTCGCGCCGATGCCGAGCACGACGACCGCGAGCGGCGCGGGTACCGAGCGCACCCACGCGAAGCGCTTGAGAGCCGGCGTGTCCCACGCGATCAGCAGCCCGAGCGACGCAAGCGCGATCACCGTGGCGGCCCATGCGGTCGGCAGGCTCGGCCAGTTCGCAAACGATTGCGCGGCCTGGCCGCCGAGGCCGAATGCGAACGGAATCTGCTTCACGATCAGCAGCAGGCCGATCGCGGCGAGCATGCCCTTGATGACCGGCGATGGCACGTAAGCGGCGAAGCGGCCGGCGCGCAGCATGCCGAAGCCGAACTGCAGCACGCCGGACAGCAGCACCGCGAGCAGGAACGCGGAGAAGCTGCCGAGTTGCGCGATCCCTTCGACGACGATCACGACGAGGCCGGCGGCCGGCCCGCTGACGGACAGCGACGAGCCGCTCAGCAGTGCGACGACGATGCCGCCGACGATGCCCGACACGAGCCCGGCGAACGGCTCGACGCCGGACGCATTGGCGATGCCGAGACAGAGCGGTAGCGCGACGAGGAAAACGACGATGCCGGCGACGATGTCGCGCGGCAGGGTGGATAGGCGCTCGTTCAGTTTCATGGTTGGGGTGGTTTCGTTGGCGTGGAGGGGCAGGGCGCGGGTCAACCGAGCGCGACGGCGGCAGCGCGCTCGGGCTCGGGCTCGGCTTCGGTCGGCGACGCCGCATAGCCGGAATCGAGCTCCTTCAGGCGGCCGTCGGCGAGCGAAAAGATCCAGCCATGCACGAGCGGTGGCCGCTCGCGGCCGCGCACGATCGGCGACGCGCGCAGCAGCCGCACCTGTTCGAGCACGTTCAGCTCGGCGAGGC
>NZ_JACFYV010000118.1:0-20260 GCF_016759955.1 Burkholderia sp. KCJ3K979 | reverse complement strand
ACGTTGGTCTGGTCGATCTGATACACGGCCGCGTTCAGCATCAGGTTCCGGCCGGCCATCCGCTCGCGGCGCCCGGCTACGACGCGGGCGTGACGCTCGACGCGCTGGCCGCGCATCCGCTCGTGCTGCGCGAGGCGGGCTCCGCGGTGCGGCAGCTCGTCGAACGCGCGTTCGCGCATGGCGGCGCGCCGATGCGTGTCGCGTTCGAGATCGCGGGGGTCGAGGCGGTGAAGGAGGCCGTGCGCGCGGGGATGGGTGTCGGGTTCGTGTCCGCGATGTCGCTGCGTCACGAGGATGCGGCGCTCGTGCCGCGCTCGCTGGCGCCCGCGCCGCTCACGCGGCATTTCTCGATTCTCGTGCCGCATGGCGGCGCGCCGTCGCGGGTCGCCGCGCAATTCCTCGAAATGAGTCTCGCGCAGGACCTCGCATAGGCGCCGACACCGTGCCGGGAACGCGCGTTGCGCGCTGGCGGACGCGTATTCATGGGACAACCGGGCCTTAGGGATTTCCTCTATGGCGTGGGTCCGAAGCGAAGCGCACCATCCGTCTCAAGCGAATGGAACCGGTTCCATTCCGGTGAAAAAAGGGCAACATGGCAGACATCGTGATCGTGGCGAGCGCATTCGGGATGGACCGGGTGCGCCAAGAGGGCCACAGTGCATTCATCGCGACCGTGGCGGCATCCGGCGCGACCGGTTTCGAGGTGCGGCGCGAACTGTTCGCGTCGGACGACGATACGGCGCCCGGCGCGCTGGCCGCGCTCGGTGCGCAGATCGCCGACCACGGACTGTGGTCGGTCTATTCGACCCCCGACTCGCTGTATACCCAAACGGGTGCGCTCGACGTCGACGCCTTGCGCGATGCACTCGCGCAAGCCGACGCGCTCGGCGCGCGCTTCGTGAAATTCCAGCTCGGCGGCTTCGCCGGCGACGCGCATGCTGCCGAGATCGTCGCGCTGTCGCGCGGGGCGCGGGCTCGCGTGGTGGTCGAGAACGGCCAGCCCGAGATCGGAGGCGCGTTCGCGCAGTTCCGCGGGCTGTTCGACGCGCTCGCCGATGCCGGCCTGCCCGATGCGCTCGGGATGACCTTCGACATCGGCAACTGGCAGTGGCGCGGTGAAGCGCCCCTCGACTGCGCGCAGGTGCTCGCGCCGCACGTGGAATACATTCATTGCAAGACCATCGAAGGCGAGGGCGCGCGTCGTTTCGCCGTTGCGCCGGCGCCGAACGATCCGCTCGTGACCGGCGTGCTCGCGGCGCTGCCGCAGCACGCGCCGCGCGGCATCGAGTTCCCGTTCGACGCGGCCGACCTGGCGGGCGACGCCTGCCGGCGGGTCGCGTGGCTTGCATCCGCGTGACCGCAGCAGGATTCTGAGGAGTTCAGTCATGAAAGCAGCACTCGATGTCGTGACCTACGGCGAAGCGATGGCGATGTTCGTCGCGACGGAGCCCGGCCACCTCGCGCACGCCGGGCAATTCGCGAAGCGGATCGCCGGCGCCGACCTGAATGTCGCGATCGGCCTGTCACGGCTCGGTTTCCGGGTCGGCTGGATGAGCCGGGTCGGCCGCGATTCGTTCGGCCGCTACGTGCTCGACACGCTGGCGCGCGAGGGCATCGACGCGTCGTGCGTGACCGTCGACCCGCGCTACCCGACCGGTTTCCAGCTGAAGTCGCGCAACGACGATGGCAGCGATCCGACCGTCGAATATTTCCGCAAGGGTTCGGCGGCGAGCCACCTGTCGTGCGACGACTACGTGGCCGACTACGTGCTCGGCGCGCGCCACCTGCACCTGACCGGCGTCGCGCCGGCGATCTCGGCGACGTCGTGCGAACTCGCGTTCCGGCTCGCGCGCGAGATGCGTGCGGCCGGCAAGACGATCTCGTTCGACCCGAACCTACGCCCGACGCTGTGGCCGTCCGCCGACGTGATGGCGAAGACGCTGAATGCGCTCGCGACGCTCGCCGACTGGGTGCTGCCGGGCCTCGCCGAAGGGCGGCAACTCACCGGGCACGACAGGCCGGCCGACATCGCGGGGTTCTATCTCGCGCAGGGCGCGCGCGGCGTCGTGATCAAGCTCGGCGAGCAGGGCGCGTATTTCCGCACGGCCGACGGCCGCGAAGGCACGGTCGCCGGCGAGCGCGTCGACAAGGTCGTCGATACGGTCGGCGCCGGCGACGGCTTCGCGGTCGGCGTGGTCAGCGCGCTGCTCGAAGGGCGCAGCGTCGAGCAGGCGGTCGCACGCGGCAACCGGATCGGTGCGCTCGCGATCCAGGTGATCGGCGATTCGGAAGGATTGCCGACGCGCGACGCGCTCGACCGACTCGAAAAGGTCAGCAATCACGCCGATCGCTTAGAGGAAACCGTCACCGCGCAATGAGAGGCCGGACACGGCACAATCCGCGGATCCATTTCGTGCGCGACGCACAGTAGTTTTGTTCGAGGCCGGGCAGGCGCCAGCGCGCCCACTCCGGTCCATATACGGAGACACTCTCATGGCAGCCAATCTCGCAGCCCGTCGGTGGTGGACGATCATGCCGATCGTCTTCATCACCTACAGCCTCGCTTACCTCGATCGCGCGAACTACGGGTTCGCGGCGGCGGCCGGCATCAACCAGGATCTCGGCATCAGCAAGGGCCTGTCGTCGCTGATCGGCGCGCTGTTCTTCCTCGGCTACTTCTTCTTCCAGATTCCCGGCGCGATCTACGCGGAACGCCGCAGCGTGAAGAAGCTCGTGTTCGTCAGCCTCGTGCTGTGGGGCGGCTGCGCGGCGCTGACCGGCGTGGTCAGCAACATCCCGTCGCTGATGGCGATCCGCTTCGTGCTGGGCGTCGTCGAGGCGGCCGTGATGCCGGCGATGCTGATCTACATCAGCAACTGGTTCACGAAGAACGAGCGCTCGCGCGCGAACACGTTCCTGATCCTCGGCAACCCGGTCACCGTGCTGTGGATGTCGATCGTGTCGGGCTATCTCGTGCATGAATTCGGCTGGCGCCACATGTTCATCGCCGAAGGCGTGCCGGCCGTCATCTGGGCCGTGTGCTGGTGGTTCCTCGTGCAGGACAAGCCGGCCGATTCGCCGTGGTTGAGCGCGCAGGAAAAGCGCGACCTCGACGCCGCGCTCGCGGCCGAGCAGGCGGCGATCAAGCCCGTGCGCAACTATGGCGAGGCGTTCCGTTCGCCGGCCGTGATCAAGCTGTGCGCGCAGTATTTTTGCTGGAGCATCGGCGTGTACGGCTTCGTGCTGTGGCTGCCGTCGATCGTGAAGAACGGTTCCGATCTCGGGATGGTCGCGACCGGCTGGCTGTCCGCGCTGCCGTACCTCGCGGCGACGATCGCGATGCTCGCCGCTTCGTGGGCATCCGACAAGGTTGGCTCGCGCCGCGGCTTCGTGTGGCCGTTCCTGCTGGTCGGCGCGGCCGCGTTCGCCGCGTCGTATGCGCTCGGTTCGTCGCATTTCTGGATTTCGTACGCGCTGCTGGTCGTCGCGGGCGCCGCGATGTATGCGCCGTACGGCCCGTTCTTCGCGATCGTGCCGGAACTGCTGCCGAAGAACGTCGCCGGCGGCGCGATGGCGCTGATCAACAGCATGGGCGCGCTCGGCTCGTTCGTCGGCTCGTACTTCGTCGGCTATCTGAACGGTGCGACCGGGTCGCCCGTCGCGTCGTACGCATTCATGAGCGCCGCGCTCGTCGCCGCGGTGATCCTCACGCTGTCCGTCAAACCCCAGGCGCGCGATGCGCATCCGCTCGCGGCGCCGCTGCAAGGAAAATGAAACGATGAAGCCCCGTATCGTCGCGTACAAGCCGCTGCCCGATGACGTTCTCGCGTACCTGCGCGAGCATGCGGACGTCGTGCAGGCCGACGGCGCCGACGCGCTCGCCGCCGCGCTCGGCGACGCGGACGGCGCGATCGGCGCGAGCCTGAAGGTCACGCCGCAGATGCTCGATCGCGCGCCGCGGCTGAAGGCGTGGTCGACGATCTCGGTCGGCTACGACAACTTCGACGTCGCCGATTTCACGCGGCGCGGCATCGTGCTCGCGCATACGCCGGACGTGCTGACCGAGTCGACGGCCGATACGGTGTTTTCGCTGATCCTGGCCTCCGCGCGGCGCGTGGTCGAACTGGCCGAATGGGTGAAGGCCGGCAACTGGCATCGCAGCATCGGCCCGGACCTGTACGGCACCGACGTGCAGGGCAAGACGCTCGGCATCGTCGGGCTCGGGCGGATCGGCGGCGCGGTCGCGCGCCGCGCGGCGCTCGGCTTCCGGATGCAGGTGCTGTACGCGAACCGGTCCGCGCATGCCGAGGCTGAGACGCAGTACGGCGCGCGGCGCGTGACGCTCGACGCGTTGCTCGCGCAGTCCGATTTCGTGTGCCTGCAGGTGCCGCTGTCGCCCGACACGCGCCACCTGATCGGCGCACCCGAATTCGCGAAGATGAAACGCGGCGCGATCCTGATCAACGCGTCGCGCGGGCCCGTGGTCGACGAAGCCGCGCTGGTCGACGCGCTGCGCGCGGGGACGATCCGCGGCGCGGGGCTCGACGTGTTCGAGAAGGAGCCGCTGCCGGCGGATTCGCCGCTGCTGCGGATGAAGAACGTCGTCGCGCTGCCGCATATCGGCTCGGCGACGCACGAGACGCGCCATGCGATGGCGCGCTGCGCTGCGGAAAACCTCGTCGGCGCGCTGGCCGGCACGCTGCGCACGAATCTCGTCAATCCGGATGCGCTGGCGCACGCCTGAGCCGCCCGAGGCAACCGGCCGGCACGGTGCCGGCGCCGTTAGAGTCGATGATCTTGGTGCCGGAGGGCTGGCTGCGTTATGATCGCCCGCGCTCGTCGTATCGACGGCCGGCCACGCGGCCGGCGGCGTCGCGCGACGGGCATCCGCGCCAGCTCCGGTGCGGCCGACTGCCGTAGCACGCTGCTGGCGGGCGCGGCTCGACCGCGCGGCACCGGGCCAGCGCAGGCGCCGACGCGCCAGGACAGGGGAGGCCGCCGGTTGGCTTACGTTTCCAACAACAAAGGTCCGTCTGCTCACGAAGCGGCGCGGATCGTACGTCGCGAGGCACGACAGTGACCGATACGCAACCTTCCACGACGCGTCCGGCGACGATCAGCGACGTCGCGCGCGAGGCCGGCACGGGCAAGACCAGCGTTTCGCGCTACCTGAACGGCGAGACGCACGTGCTGTCCGTCGATCTGCGCCAGCGGATCGAGGCGGCCATCGCGCGCCTCAACTACCGGCCGAACCAGATGGCGCGCGGGCTCAAGCGCGGCCGCAACCGGCTGCTCGGCATGCTCGCGGCCGACCTGACCAATCCTTACACCGTCGAAGTGCTGCAGGGCGTCGAGGCCGCGTGCCATGCGCTCGGCTACATGCCGCTCATCTGTCACGCGGCGAACGAAGTCGAGATGGAGCGCCGCTTCCTGCAACTGCTCACGACCTACCGCGTCGAAGGGCTGATCGTCAACGCGCTCGGCGCGGAGGAAGACGTGCTGCGCCCGCTGCGCGGCGCCGGCATTCCGGCGGTGCTCGTCGACCGCACGGTCGAGGGCTTCGAGGCCGACCTGATCGGCCTCGACAATACCGACGCGATCGAGACGGCGCTCGCGCACCTGATCGAGCACGGTTTCGACGCGATCCACTTCGTCGTGCAGCCGTTCGAGCAGGTCAGCTCGCGGCGCGTGCGCGAGGCCGCGTTCCGCGCGGCGCTGGCCGCACGCGGGCTGCCGGTGCCGCCGACGGTCGTGCTCGACCTGAACGAACCCGACGCGGCCGCGGCGGCGCTCGCCGACGTCGATGCCCGCATCGACGACGCGGCCCGGCGCGGCGTGCGCGCGGCGCTGTTCGCCGCGAACGCGCCGGTCGCGCTGGCGATCGCGCGCCACCTGCGCGCGCGCTTCGGCGCCGCATGGCAGCAAAAGGCGGCGCTGCTGTCGATCGACGATCCGGAATGGGCCGAGCTGATCGGCATCACGACGATCCGTCAGCCGACCTACGAAATCGGCTACAAGGCCGTCGAATTCGTGCACGAGCGGATCGACGGCGCGGCGGGCGACGTGCGCGTCGCGATGCTGCCCGGCGAGTTGATTGCGCGCGCGTCGACCGCAAGCTGAGTATCATTCGGGGCACGCGGCGTGTCAGGTGCGCTGCTTCGAACCAAGGAAATACATGACTGTCGCTCCCGTCACGCTGGCCGCGCTGATCGCCGCCACGCTGATCATCGCGCTGCTGCCGCTCGTCCTCTACCGCATCCTGCGCAAGCCGCTTGCGCTCAACCGCCGCGACACGATCGTCGGCGTCACCGTCTTCACGCTGTTCGCGATGATCCTCGAGCGCGCGTTCCACGGGCTCGTGCTGAGCCACACGCCCGAGGACGGCTGGCTGACGCAGCCGCTCGCGTTCGTCGCGTACAGCGCGCTCGCGACGGCCGTATTCGAGGAAGTCGGCCGCTATGTCGGGATGCGTTTTCTGGACCGCCGCTATGGCGCATCGGCCGGCGACGGTCGCGGGATCGGCTACGGCATCGGCCACGGCGGCGCCGAAGCGTGGTTCGTCGGCGTGCTCGTATGGGGCCAGTGGTCGTATCTCGCGTGGCTCGCGAGCCGCGGCCAGCTCGAGACGCAGTTGTCCGACCTGCCGGTCGACACCGTGGTGCGGCTGCACATGATGCTCGCGACGCTGTCGGCCCAGTCGATCCTGCTGTTGCTGCTGGAGCGCTGCGCGGCGTTCGCGGTGCAACTGGCGCTGTCGGTGCTGGTGTGGCGCGGCGTACGGGCCGGCCGGATGGCCGTGTTGCCGCTCGCGATCGTGCTGCATGCGCTCGCGGCGACGCCGACGCTGCTGTACCAGGTGCGCGTGCTGCCGGCCGCGTGGGTCGAGGCCGCGTATGTCGTGCTGGTCGCGATCCTGGTGGTCGCGCTGGTGAAGGCGTGCCGGCCGTCGCGTGCGGCGGCCTGACGGGAGAGCGCAATGGACGACTATCTGATCGAATGCCAGAGCGCGGAATTCGACGCGCTCGCGCGCGTGATCTGCGATCTCTTTCCGGAGCAGACGCGCTTCGCCGAAAGCAGCGACGAACGCGGGCGCTTCCTGTCCGTGCACTGGCTGGCGATGCGGTTCGGCGCGACGCCGAAGCGGATGACGCTCGACATCCGGATCGTGCCGGCCGCGCTCGCGCGCTACCTGGCGCTCAAGCCGATGCAGCGCGCGCGCAGCCATGCGGTACTGCATGCGTATACGGAAGCGATGCTCGGCTCGCTCGAAGAGCGGCACGCGGCCGGCGAGGCCGTCGAGCGCGACGCGGAACTCGAACTCGACGAAGACTTTGCGTGAGCCGTGGCGCCGGCCTCGGCCGGCGCGGTGCGTCACGCGTTACGCGTCGCGGTAGACCTGCGCGAAGCGCTGCGCCTGCACGACGCCGTAGTCGCCGGGCGCGTATTGCATCACCCAGTCGCCGGCGGCGCCGCGCAGCGTGTCGCCGTTTTCCGAGCGGGCGATCGTAAACGCCTCGTCCATCCGGCGCGCGAGCACGACGGCCGGCCGGTTGCGGTAGGCGCCCGGCGTGCCGTGCGCGAGTGCCGAATCGGCGGGCAGGTATTTGGCGTCGAAGCGCGCGCGCGACACGACCCAGCGGTCGCCGGTCGAGCCGGTGATCAGCGCGTCGCCCGCGACATAACGGTTCGGGCCTTCGAGGCTCATCAGTTCGCCGTCGGCGTCCGCGAAGGATACGGCGACGGTTTCGTCCTTGACGACGCGACGAGCCTGCGGATCGGTACGCAGATCGAGTTGCTTGAGTTCGAGCATGGCGGGGAAGGGCGGGAAAGCGGGAAAAGCCGGGAGCTTATCCCGAATTCGGTGCGCCGTGTGACGCGCCGGTCGCCGATCGTCGATAGCGGCGCGGCGCCGTTCGGCCCGGGCGGGCCGGCACGGCGCCGGCGGGAAGGGTCAGGGCTGCGCGGGTGCGCTTGCGGCCGGCGCGGCGGCTGCCTTGCCGTCCTTGCCCTTCGTCTTGCCCTTGCCGCGGTGCTCGCCGCCGTGGTGCAGCCAGCTGCGGAACGTCGTGTCGGCCAGCGCCTTCTGCTCGGCCGGGAAGCTCTCGTACAGCGGCGCGAACGCGTCGGCGAGCTTCTTCGTGCCATCGGCGTTCGCCTGCGACAGTTCCGCGTACTGCTTCATGTCGTCGAGCGCGGACACGTCGTGCTTGGCCATCCGTTCGCCGTAGAGGCGGGCCATCGTTGCGCCGTTATCGCGCATCGTGTCGGCGAACGTCTTCCATTGCGGTTCCTGCGCCGATGTGATCTTCAACTGGTCGTGCAGGTACTTGATGCGCTGCTCGATGCGCGCTTCGTGGCGGGCCGCGCGCTGCTCGGCGCTCGGGGCCGACGCCGCGGCCGTCGTGGCCGGTGCCTGGGCGGGCGCTTGCGGCTGCGCCGGGGTCTGCGCGAATGCGCTGGCTGCAACGACGAGCGTAGCGAGGGTGAGCGAGATTTTCTTCATGGTTGGCTCTCCGGGGTGGTGTCTGGCGAGCGGACGCGGCGGCCATTGCCGCCGACGCACCTCTCGCGTCGCCCGCTATTAGTAGCACGTTGCATGCAGCGCGGTAGTGAATGCGACACTTGCTTACATCCGATACGAATCGAAATCGAAGCTGCGAATCCGGCCGTGCCGGTTGGGCGCGCCGGCGTTCGGCGCTATCATCGCGTCACTTTCCACTCCGCCGGCACATGCGTACCGGCCCAGCGTCATGCGCCCACCCCGCCTCGACCAACTCGACGATCTCGACCGGCAACTCGTCGCGCTGCTGCAAGCCGATGCGCGCGCCAGCGTCGCCGATCTCGCGCGCCAGCTCGACGTCGCGCGCACGACGGTCGTCGCGCGCATCGCGCGGCTCGAACGCACGAACGTGATCGCCGGGTACAGCGTGCGGCTCGGGCAGGACGTGCTGGACGCCAGCATCTACGCGTACGTCGGCATCATCCTCACGCCGAAATTCGGCAAGGACGTCTTGCGCAAGCTCGACCGGATGCCGGAAGTCCAGCTGCTGTGCGCGGTGAGCGGCGAGTACGACTACGTCGCGTGGCTGCGCGCCGATTCGCCGGAACGGCTCAACGACCTGCTCGACCAGATCGGCACGCTCGAAGGCGTCGAGCGCACGACGACGTCGATCATCCTGTCGCGCAAGATCGACCGCGGGACGATCGGCGGCTGAGCCGTTGCATGTAGCACCGCACATGACGGACGGCGCAAGCGCGGCGCCGGTTTCGTTGCGTCACGGGTGTCTGGATTAACGGCGGGTAGATGCCCGCCCGCCTTCGTATCGGCATTCGCTGTCCCTCATGATCGGCACGAGTGCCGATCGCCATCCTGCCGCGCACTTCGCGCGCTTCTCTCGCGACTCTCCTTTCCGTATTCGGCTTCGACCGGCGTGTCGCACGTGACGCATGCGCAGTTCGTGTGTCGGGAGCCATGCCGTGCGTCCTCGTCTTCGTCGTTGCAACGCGCCACCGCCAACGGCCGGTTTGCGACAGCGCCTTGACGCGATTTTTAGATGAAATGGTCGTTTCGACCAAAGGTATCGTCATAACGTCGAATTTATCGGTCGTTTCGCATCATTCTTCGTCTTGGAACTGATTTTGAGCGTCCCTAAACTGTGTTCATGGCTCGACGCCGTACACCAACACGAAACCCATCATCAGGAGATAAGCGCATGAAAATCGCCATCGTCGGCGCAGGTCTGATCGGCCACACCATTGCTCACATGCTGCGCGAAACGGGCGACTACGAAGTCGTCGCGTTCGACCGCGATGCGGATGCGCTCGCGAAGCTGTCGCGCGAAGGCATCGCGACGCAACGGGTCGATTCGGCCGACGCGAATGCGATCCGCGAAGCAGTGAAGGGCTTCGATGCGCTCGTCAACGCGCTGCCTTACTACCTCGCGGTCAACGTGGCCGCCGCCGCGAAGGCGGCCGGCGTTCACTACTTCGACCTGACCGAAGACGTGCGCGCCACCCATGCGATCCGCGAACTGGCCGACGGCTCCGACCGCGCGTTCATGCCGCAGTGCGGCCTCGCGCCGGGCTTCATCGGCATCGCCGCGCACGAACTCGTGAACGGCTTCAGCGAAGTGCGCGACGTGAAGATGCGCGTCGGCGCGCTGCCCGAATATCCGACCAACGCGCTGAAGTACAACCTGACGTGGAGCGTCGACGGCCTGATCAACGAATACTGCCAGCCGTGCGAAGCGATCCGCGACGGCCGCAAGCAATGGGTGCAGCCGCTCGAAGGCCTCGAGCACTTCTCGCTCGACGGCACCGAATACGAAGCGTTCAACACGTCGGGCGGCCTGGGCACGCTGTGCGAGACGCTGTCGGGCAAGGTCGAGACGCTCGACTACAAGTCGGTGCGCTATCCGGGCCACCGCGAGCTCGTCCAGTTCCTGCTGGAAGACCTGCGCCTGTCGACCGATCGCGACACGCTGAAGTCGATCATGCGCCGCGCGGTGCCGTCGACGAAGCAGGACGTCGTGCTCGTGTTCGTCACGGTGACGGGCGTGAAGGACGGCCAGCTGGTGCAGGACGTGTTCACCCGCAAGATCTTCGCGAAGGACGTGTGCGGGATGCACATGAGCGCGATCCAGATCACGACGGCCGGCGCGATGTGCGCGGTGCTGGATCTGTTCCGCGAAAAGAAGCTGCCGCAGAGCGGTTTCATCCCGCAAGAGAAGGTGTCGCTGAAGGCGTTCCTGTCGAACCGCTTCGGCAAGCTGTACGAAGGCGGCACGATGGAGCGCGTGCACGCGGTCGCCTGACCGTCATTCCAAGACCATTCGCCAGTCACTGGCACGAGGGCCGTACGACGCCGGGAGCGCAGCAGCGCTTCCGGCGTTGTTTTTTGCGGGAAGGGAAAGGGCGCCGGGCGGCGCGATCAGGCCGGCAGCGGCGGGACGATCGTTGCCGGTTGCGGCGGCGGCACGATGCGAGACAGCAGCGCGTCGAGGTCCGCGTCGGACGGCGCGGTGTTGTCGAACATCACGATGCCGTCGCATTCGTGGCCGGTCGGCACGAAGCGGCGCTGCCGGTATTCGTCCCAGTGCGCGAGCTTGTACGCGTCGTTCGGGTTGGCGCGCGCGACGATCCGCTGGTGCGCGACGTCTTCCGATGTGTGGACCCACACGACCGTCAGCGTGACGTCCGGCGCGATGCCGAGCCACGTGCGATCGAGGATGCGCCGGTCGCGCACTTCACGCGACAGCGGGCCGACGACGAGCGCACCGATGCCGAGCGAGAGATTGTCGCGGGCCGTGTCGAGCAGGCCCTGGTATTCGGGATCGCGAAGATGTTTCAGGTAGAGCGGGCTGTCACGGTCGTTCGGATCGTCCGTGAGCGCGCCCATCGCGGCCGCGCTGTAGCGGCCGTACAGCGTGTCCTTGTCGAGCAGGCAGAACGCTTCGCCGGTCGCGCGCATCAGCGGCCCGATGAGCCGCTTCGCGAGCGTGGTCTTGCCGGTGCCGGCGTGACCGCAGAAGAACACCAGGTGCGTCACGAATGCCCGCTCCCCGACCGCCGGCCCGACGTATCGCCGCGCTGGTCGCCGCGCGAGAATACTTCCGCTTCCAGCCACATCGCGTTGATGATGCCGAAGCCGAGCGCCACGCCGATGCCGAGTATCCACGAGAAATACCACATAGGTCTGTCTCCTTGACGGTTGGGCCGCACGGCCATTGTGCATCGCGCAACGCAGGCCCGGCGGGCCTGTAGAAGTGCCTCGACGCGCATGCTGCGGCGCACGCAGCCCGATCATGACCAATATCGGCGTGCCGCGCAAGCCGGGCCGTTCATGCAGCAAACCGGTAAACTGATGCGCAAACCGCAACGTCACGAATACCATGCTGATCAACTGTGCTGCTTACCAGGACGGCCGCAAGCTGGCCGATATCGACATCGACGCCATCAGCGATTACGTGTCGAAGCCCGAATGCTTCGTGTGGGTCGCGCTGAAGGACCCGACGCCCGAGGAAATCGACCTGATGGGCGAGGAGTTCGGCTTGCACGAGCTGGCGCTCGAGGATGCCCGCAAAGGCCATCAGCGGCCGAAGATCGAGGAATACGGCGATTCGCTGTTCGCGGTGCTGCACACGGTCGAACTCGACGAGGACGACGAATTCAAGGTCGGCGAATTGAACGTATTCGTCGGCCCGAATTACGTGCTGTCGATCCGCAACCATACCGAGCACGATTTCCGCGACGTGCGCAAGCGTTGCGAGCGCGAGCCGCACTTGTTGCGGGAGGGTTCGGCGTTCGTGTTCTACGCGTTGATGGATCAGGTCGTCGACCGGTATTTCCCGATCCTCGAAACGCTCGGAGCGGAACTCGAGGAGCTCGAGGACCGCATCTTCGCGAAGGCGACGCCGGCGTCGTCGCGCGCGATCATCGAGGATCTCTATTCTCTGAAGCGCCGGCTCGTGCTGCTGTACCAGCACACGGCACCGCTGATGGAGCCGCTCGCGAAGCTCACCGGCGGGCGCGTGCCGCAGGTGTGCAGCGGGATGGCGGCTTACTTCCGCGACGTGTATGACCATCTGCAGCGGATCGTGAAGACGATCGAAGGGCGGCGCGAGATGGTCGTCACGGCGATCCAGGTCAACCTCGGGATGATTTCGCTCGCGGAGAACGAGGTGACCAAGCGGCTCGGCTCGTTCGCCGCGCTGTTCGCGATACCGACGATGATCGCCGGCATCTACGGGATGAACTTCGCGAACATGCCCGAGCTGCACCTGAAATACGGGTTCTACGGCTGCATCGCGGTGATGGCCATCGCCGACCTCGCGCTGTGGTGGCGTTTCAAGCGGGCGGGGTGGCTGTAGCCAGGCCTTACGCCGGACGCGGCGCGTGCTTGCCGACCACGACGCGCCACGGCCGCACGCGCCACGATTTCACGAGGCCGTTCTGCACGTACGGATCGGCGCGCGCGAACGATTCGGCCGCTTCTGGCGAATCGCCTTCGAACACGAGCACCGCCTGATCGGCCGGGTCCGCCAGCGCGCCGGCGAGCACCAGTTCGCCGCGTTCGGTCGCGGCCTGCGCGAGCGCCAGATGTTCCGCACGGAACGGCTCGCGCCGCGACAGGTAATCGTCGACGAGTTCGTAGATCAACTGGTAATGCATGATTGCTCCGGGAGTCGGTTTCCGCCGCGGGAGGTGGCGGCCGGCTCAGTATAGGACATCGGGAAAGCCGTTGGCGGCGCGGGTTTGCCGGCGTAATGGCGAGCGTTCGCGAGTTCGCTCTTTGAACGACGCCATCGCCGATGGCATCTCGTTGCCTCTCTTCAAACGCAACTAACGGTCTAGTATTTCGACATTGGCCAATTGTCGGGCTCCTTCACGTTTGTTTAGCCCCTGCGCCTCATTCGTCTACACGAAATGAGGGCTGCCAAGCGTATTCCGGGGCCGGATTTCGCATGCCGGCGAGGGCGGACGAACGGCTTGAAAGCGACCGGGGCGGCTGCCGGGGCCATGGGGAAGGGGGCTGCGCGAGGGCATTTCCATTGGGCCGGAATGCGACCTATGCTGAACGAATCCGGAGCGAACGCCGTTCGCCCTATTCGTCCGATTCGCCCAGACGAGGTGCGCCATGCCGGTCTCAGCCACCCTGCAGGATTGCCTGCGCCAGAAGTCATCGCGGTACGAAGTCGTGTACCACCCCTATAGTCATACGAGCATGGAGACGGCCGCCGCCGCGCATATTCCCGGCGATCGTCTCGCGAAAACCGTGCTTCTCGAGGACGCCGAAGGCTACGTCGCCGCCGTATTGCCGACGACGCACGCCGTGCGCCTGTCGGATCTCTGGGTGAAGACGGGGCGCCATCTCGTGCTCGCCCGGGAGGTCGAGTTGCGCGAGCTGTTCAAGGATTGCGACATGGGCGCGCTGCCGCCGGTCTGCATGGCGTACGGGATGAAGACGTTTCTCGAGGAACACCTCGCGCAGCAGCCGGAAGTCTATTTCGAGGCCGGCGATCATCAAGCGCTGATTCACATGATGCAGGACGAATTCCTGATGCTGATGGAGACGGCCGAGCGCGCGCATTTCTCGCACCGGATGCAGGGGATGATGCTGTCCTGAGCGATGCGGGTCGTGTGTCGATGAAGCATGCGCGGGCATTTTCCCGCCGGGCTCGGTGAGGTGGGGATGCCCGTGCGTGCAGAGGGCGGGCAACGAATTCCCGTGGCTCCGACTTTATCCGTCGTCGGAAGATACGTTCGTTATGCAGATCATTGTGAGAATTGGATCGTTGGAGAAGGCTTCCATATTTTGATTTGCAATCCTATTAAAAGTAACGAAGATCGACCGTACGGATATCGCCTGAACAGGACGCCGCCTGCATGAAAGCGGTCAATCGGCTTCCATCCATGCATCGGACAATGAGTGCATCCGGCATTGCTCATTCCGGAGTGCACCGATTCGGTGTGCTGGCACTAAATTGGTGATTATTTGGGATGGGCACTGAATTAGTGCGATAACCATACAAACCAATTACTGAATTAATGGAAAATGGTTGGCGAAGCTTACTAACTCGTTATTCGAGTAAGGCCTCCAAACTTTGTATTCAAGTATCAAATAAAGTTTGACGCCCGGATTTTTTCCTTGCTATCTTCTGCACCCAAGACGAACGGCCTGGCTGACATCAGCGTGTAACGAAGATCCAATCGTCATACGAGAAATGTGCCTGTGTCGACGCAGCTGACAATTGCCTGACCACGCTGGTGCGGGATAGACGCCGGATAGGGCGGCTATCCCGTTGCGGTTGAAACGATTCCTTGAAATTGAATAAACGGGATCCGAAATCGATGCTTTCAATTCGGATTGCCAATTGAATTAAAAATGAAATTTCGAGTTGAGGCGGAGACGGAACCGACCCGGTTCCGGCGCCGGCCATCATCGCGAAACTGGGCGATTCGCTTGGGGGAAGGATAGTGGGCATGAAAGTCGAAGAGCATCTGGTTGCTTCGAACAGCGGTCTGGCCACGCTGGGCCGTCCGCGGGAATTCGGCAAGAAGCAGCAGAATCCGGTGCGCCGTTTCGGCGGCATCGCAGTCGTCCTCCTGTTGCATGCAGTGCTGATCTACGCATTGCTCAATGGCCTCGCGACCAAGGTCGTGCAGGTGATCCAGCATCCGATCGAAACCCGCATCATCGAGCCGGTGAAGCCGCCGCCGCCCCCGCCGATGCCGGTCGTCAAGCTTCCGCCGCCGAAGTTCGCGCCGCCGCCGCCGCCGTTCGTGCCGCCGCCCGAAGTGCCGGTGCAGGCACCCCCGCAGCAGGCGACCATCACGCACCAGTCGGCACCGGTGCCGTCCGCGCCGGCCGTGCAGGCGCCGGTCGTCGCACCGCCCGCGCCGGCCAAGCCGGTCAGTCACGAAGTGGGTGTCGTCTGCCCGAATTCGGACTCGATGCGCGCGTCGATGCAGTACCCGAAGGAAGCGCAGGAAAACAACATCACGGGTGACGTGACGATCGAGTTCGTCGTGGATGCGGAAGGGAACATCACGAACGAACGCGTGGCCCAGTCGGCCGACCCCGTGCTCGATCGTGCGGCCTACAACACCGTGAAGCGGTTCAAATGCGTGGCGCAAGGCCAGGCGGTACGGGTGCAGGTGCCGTTCTCGTTCAACCTGAATTGATGCAGTGGGCGGTCCGGCGGGAGCCGGACCGGTGAAAACCGGCTTGAACCTAAATCGTAAGTTCAACGAAAGAATTGGAGTGGGGTATGACGAAGCGTTCTCTGGCCGCGCTGGCGGCAAGCCTGTTGATGTCCGTCGCCGCAATCGACGGGCTCGTTGCACCGCAACTCGCTTACGCGCAAGCGAGCGGAACCGCGGCGACATCCGACGCGTCGACGCAGGCCGCGGCGCCGACGCAGGCGCCCGCTGCCGCCGAGCCGGCCCCGCCGCCGGCGCCGGCCACGACCGAAGCGGTCGAGAATCCGTACGGGCTCGGGGCGCTCTGGAAGAACGGCGACTTCGTCGCGCGCTTCGTGCTGATCCTGCTCGTGATCATGTCGATGGGCAGCTGGTACATCATGATCTCGAAGTTCGTCGAACAGTTGCGGGCGAACCGCCGCGCGAAACTCGCCGACGCGCAGCTCTGGAGCGCGCCGTCGCTGGCCGAGGGCGCGAAGCTGCTCGACGAGGCGTCGCCGTTCCGCTTCATCGCCGAAACGGCGATCGAGGCGGGCGAGCATCACGACGAGGCGCTGCTCGAAGCCGTGGACCGCAACACGTGGATCGACGTGTCCGTCGAGCGCTCGATCACGAACGTGTCGAACCGCATGCAGGACGGGCTCGCGTTCCTCGCGACGGTCGGCTCGACCGCGCCGTTCGTCGGGCTGTTCGGCACGGTCTGGGGGATCTATCACGCGCTGACGGCGATCGGGATCGCGGGCCAGGCGTCGATCGACAAGGTCGCGGGCCCGGTGGGCGAGGCGCTCATCATGACGGCGATCGGCCTGGCGGTCGCGGTGCCGGCCGTACTCGGCTACAACTTCCTGGTCCGGCGCAACAAGTCGGTGATGGAGCGGGTCCGCAACTTCGGCGCCCAGCTGCATACCGTGCTGCTGGCCGGCAGCAAGCGTCCCGCTCGCGTGCCGTCGCCCGCCGCGTCGCTCGTGAACTGACCGGCCGACGGAGGCGCGCGATGGGCATGAACGTCGGGCAGGACGAAAGCGACGAGGTGATCGCGAACATCAACACGACGCCGCTCGTCGACGTGATGCTGGTGTTGCTGATCATCTTCCTGATCACGATTCCGGTCGTCACGCACACGATCCAGCTGCAGTTGCCGAAGGAGGTCGTGCAGCCGCTGCAGACCACGCCGAAGAGCGTCGAGATCGCGGTGAACCGCGACGGCGATTTCTTCTGGGGCGAGCAATTGGTGGACGCAGCGACGTTGCTCGCGAAGCTGAAGGGCGTGTCGCAACAGCAGCCGCAACCGAGCGTGCACGTGCGGGGCGACCAGAACACGCGCTACGAGTTCATCGGCAGGGTCATCACGATGTGCGAGCGGGCGGGTATCGCGAAGGTGTCGTTCATCACGGAACCGCCGGCGCGGGGTGGTTAGCGTTGCATGGGAGCGGCACACGCGCCGGTTCTGATTGATGGCGAAGCATGGGATCTGAGTAAGCACTAAAGCGCTAACTCAGATCGACCGCTATGCATGGGACCAGAGTAAGCGCTAAAGCGCCAACTCTGGTCGACCGCGAAGCATGGGATCTGAGTAAGCGCTAAAGCGCTAACTCAGATCGACAGGAGCAGACGATGGGAATGAACGTGCCTTCGGGCGGGAGCAGCAGCGAGCCGGACGTGATGGTCGACATCAACACCACGCCGCTGATCGACGTGATGCTGGTGCTGCTGATCATGTTGATCATCACGATCCCGATCCAGATGCATTCGGTGAAGATGGACCTGCCGGTGGGGAACCCACCGCCGCCCGCGACACAGCCGGAAGTCGTGCAGATCGACATCGACTTCGACGGCACGACGACGTGGAACGGCACGCCGGTACCAGATCGCGCGGCGCTCGAGGCGAAGCTGACACAGGTCGCGCACGAGCCTGTGCAGGCGGAGATCCATCTGCGGCCGAACAAGCTGGCGCCATACAAGGACGTGGCGGCCGTCCTGGCGTCCGCGCAGCGCGTGGGCGCGACGAAGATCGGCCTGATCGGCAACGAACAGTTCATGCAATGACGGGACAGGCCAACCGATGAACCAGCGACGATGGAAACGGATGGTGGCGCTGACGGCGCTCGGTGCGGCCTGCGCGCTCGGCCGGCCGGCGTGGGCAGCCGACGCGTTGCGGCCCGATGTGGCGAAGCCGCTGGCGGCGGCGCAGGACCTGTATCGCGCCCACAAGTATCGCGACGCGCTCGGCAAGATCGCGCAGGCGGCCGCCGTGCCGAATCGCACGCCGTATGAAACCTACATGGTGGAGGCGACGCGCGGCGCGGCGGCGATGGCGGCTGGCGATACGGGCGTGGCCGCGCAGGCCTACGAAACCGTCCTGAACTCGGGGCGCCTGTCGGGCGAGGACGAGCAGCGGACGACGGCGGCGCTCGCGGGGATCTACTTCCAGCAGAAGAACTATCCGCAGGCGATCCGCGTCGCGCAGCGCTACCTGAAGGCGGGCGGCACGGACCCGGAAATGCGCACGCTGCTTACGCAGTCGTATTACCTGTCGAACGATTGCGGCCAGGTCGTGAGCCAGTTGAAGGCCAGCGCGGACGCACAGGTGAAGGCCGGCCACGCGCCGGACGAAGGGCAGTTGCAGATGCTGGCGACCTGCGCGCAAAAGAGCAAGGATGCCGGCGCCTATCGCAGCGCGCTCGCCATGCTGGTGGCTTATCACCCGAGCCCCGCGTACTGGGAGGAAATGGTCTCGGCGATTCGCGGCAGCCCCGGTTACCTGTCGTCGCTCGACCTCGACATCTACCGGTTGCGCCGGGTGACGGGCTCGCTGACGACGGCAGACGCCTATATGGAGATGACGCAGCTCGCGCTGGTGGCGGGCACGCCGGCCGAAGGCCGGCAGGTGATCGACCAGGGGTTCGCGTCCGGCGTGCTGGGCAAGGATGCGCAGGTGGACCGCGAGAAACGGCTGCGGGCGCTGGCCGACAAGCGCGCACAGTCAGGCGCGGACGCTGCCGATCCGGTGGCGCCGATCGACGCGGGCATGAATCTGGTGTTCGCGGGCCACGCGGCGCAGGGGCTGTCGATGATGGAGCAGGCGATCGCGAAGGGCGGGCTCGAGCATCCCGATGCGGCGCGGTTGCGGCTCGGCGAGGCGTACTACGTGGCCGGCCAGAAGGCGCACGCGGTCCAGGTGCTGCGGACGGTGAAGGGCGCCGACGGATCGGGGGATCTGGCGAAGCTCTGGACGGTCGTGGCGACGCGGTAACGACGGAGGGGGAAGCAGGCGCGCGATGCGGGATGGGCGCCGTGCCGCATACACGTGGTATTGCGGCTACTTGAAGACGGGGAAGTCTGTCTGGGCGAAGAAAAGGGGCAGTCTTGTTAATTAGTAAACCGAATGAAATGAACGTGCATCGCGCGACCACGAAGCCGGAATCCCGCTTCGCGGCACGTGCGACGTGCGCCCGGCGGCGAAGGGGAGCAGAGTGTTGCGCCGTGGCGGCAGCCTCATGGCATTGGGGAAGGCCTGCCGACATCAAACCGATTTCGACTGAGAGGGTCCGTTCTTCCATGGTCTTGCCTCCCGATGAATCGGTGCTCGTCGCGGTTTCGCTCGGCAACAAGATCCGCGCGCTTCGGCAGCGGCTGAAACTCACGCTCGACGAAGCGGCCACGACGGCAGGGATCTCGAAGCCGTTCCTGTCCCAAGTCGAGCGTGGGCGCGCGACGCCGTCGATCACGTCGCTGGTGAGAATCGCGAAGGCGCTCGGTGTGACGATGCAATACTTCATCGACACGCCAACCGAGGCGCGCTCGGTGTGCCGCGGCGACGCATTGCAGTATTTCCAGTTCGCGAACTCAGCCAGTTCCTTTGCCCGGCTGACGAATCTCGTGGACGGTCGCAAGCTCGATGCGATTCTCGTCAGGATACCGGCGGGGCAGCCGCCGTCGGAAGTGACGACGCATGCCGGGGAGGAGTTTCTCTACGTGATGCGCGGAAAGGTCGTGCTCACGCTGGAGGATTGCACGTTCATGCTGGGTGCGGGCGACACCGCGCACTACGAGTCGACGACGCCGCATGCGTGGCAGAACACAGACGACGAAGAGGCGGTGATCGTATGGGTCGGTACGCCGCGGCTGTTCTAGCCCGTCGGACCGGAATCATTCGAAACAGAAAGCAAGCGGTTTTCTCGACGTAAGTAATCAGTATTACAAATTAAAAAAATACGAAAGGACCATGCGGCGTCTGCGTTGCGCGGTCGATCCGTTCGGATCGCGGTAGTTGGCAGGTCGGAAATGGCGGGCTCCGGCACACGGGTGCTCCGCAAGCGCGGCGGAATTCACAAGATTGGACGCGCAGCGGGTGGGGTCTTACTGACGAGCGAGAGGGAACAAGATGAAGCAGAGAGCACTAGCGTTGGCCATCAAACGAATAGTCTGGGCGGAACTGGCACTCACCGCGACGCTGGCGGTGCCGGCCTTCGCACAGAGCCAGCCGGCGCCTGGCGCCGTCGCCGTGGCGGATGCGGTCGCGACCAGCGCGCCTGCGGCCGCGACCGTCGCGCAGGCG
>NZ_JACFYV010000117.1:0-20311 GCF_016759955.1 Burkholderia sp. KCJ3K979 | reverse complement strand
GGCCCCGATTACGCGTCGTTCGCGGCCGATTCGCAGCAGGCGTTCTGGGATGAGGAATGGCTCGTCACCGCGAACAGCAACCGGATGGGCTATCGGCTCGCCGGCGCCGAGCTCGTGCGCGAGCGGCCGGTCGAACTGCTGTCGCACGCGGTGCTGCCCGGCATGATCCAGGTGCCGCCGAACGGCCAGCCGATCGTGCTGATGCACGACGCGCAGACCACCGGCGGCTACCCGAAGATCGGCACGGTGATCCGCGCCGACCTGTGGAAGCTCGCGCAGGCGCGGCTCAACCTGCCGATCCGCTTCGTGCGCACGACACTCGACGCCGCGCGCGCCGCCCTCGTCGCGGAACGGGCGTACCTGCGGCAGATCGACGTCGCGATCGAGATGCGCGAGGAAGCGCGCCGCCGCGCCCAATCGCGCGCGGCGTGACAATGGCGGAAAGCGGTAGCGAAGGACGCGCCACGCAACCAGTGGACGAGGAACATATGGAAATCGATCTGAATGCCGATCTCGGCGAAGGATGCGGATCGGACGAGGCGCTGCTCGACCTCGTCACGTCGGCGAACATCGCATGCGGATGGCACGCAGGCGGCGCGAATGCGATGCGCGACTGCGTGCGCTGGGCCGTGCAGAAAGGCGTGTCGATCGGCGCGCATCCGAGCTTCCACGATCCGGAGAATTTCGGCCGCAAGGAAATGCAGCTGCCGGCCGGCGACATCTATGCGGGCGTGCTGTACCAGCTCGGCGCGCTGTCGGCGATCGCGCAGGCCGAGGGCGGCCGCATCTCGCACGTGAAACCGCACGGCGCGCTGTACAACCAGGCCGCGCGCGACCCGCTGATCGCCGACGCGGTGGTGTCCGCGATCCACGATTTCGATCCGTCGCTCGCGGTGTTCGGGCTCGCGAACAGCGTGTTCATCGCGGCCGCGCGGCAGGCGGGGCTCGCGGCGGTGGAGGAAGTGTTCGCCGATCGCGGCTACCGCGCGGACGGCTCGCTGGTGCCGCGCAGCCTGCCCGGCGCGTTGATCGACGATGAAGATGCGGTGCTCGCGCGCACGCTGGACATGGTGCGCAACCGGCAGGTGCGCGCGCTGAGCGGCGAATGGGTGCCGCTCAATGCGCAGACCGTCTGCCTGCATGGCGACGGGCCGCATGCGCTGGCGTTCGCAAAGCGAATCCGCGCGGCGCTCGAGGCCGCCGGCGTCGACGTCGTGGCGCCCGGCGCGCTGCAGGCCGACGAAGGCGCGTAACGCAGCATTCGGCGCAGGGCCCGCGCGCCGCACGTTTTCGTCGCACCAAAGAAAAAAGCGCCCTCGTGGCGCTTTTCCGTTGGTGCAATCGGTGCGGCTTCGCCGTCTGTCGATTCACCCCCCGAAACCGTCTTTCGACGGTGACCGGAAAAATATTCCGGATTAAAAAACGTCCGCCGCCGCCCGATCACTGCCTTCCCCGGTCAGACGACGGAACGTCGCTTATGTGCAAGTCGGCCCGCATGCATGTGTTGTTCGACGACGATTGGCCCCGCCGTGCATGCAGACTCTCCGCGGCCGGCACGTGCTTCACGTGCCGGCGACGCTCACCCCGCGCTTTATTTCTGCTACCCCGTAGAACTTATCTATTCTTTTCATTTTTTCAACTTGTGGGGTGAAGAATAGATATTGGCCGAACGGGATGTCAATCGTTTTAAACGCTATTTTCCGACGATTCAAGGGTTTTCCTTATCGACCGGCGCCACCGCGCAGGCGCGTCGCACGGTGCGCGCGCCGTCGATCAAACAGGGGACGATCAGTGCGGGCAGCCGGGCGCGATCAGTTCGCGTCGACCCGGTATCCTTGCTGGCGCAACAATTCGAGCACGCCGCGCGGGCCACCCAGATGCAGCGCGCCGATCGCGACGAACAGCGGCCGGTTCGGCGCGGCGATTGCAGTCATCCGTGCAACGAAGCGCCGGTTGCGCTCGTACACGATCTTGTTGTCGAGCGACGCCGACAACACCTTCGAACGCGCGAGCCGTTCGCTCTTCGCGACGGCCCACGCCGAGATCGCATCGGCGTCGCCAATTCGCCACAGCCGGTGCAGCGCCTTGATGTCGTCGGCGTTCTGCGCGGGCGTCTGCACCATGTCCTGCGCGAGCATCTCGCGCTGCTCGGCCAGCGTCAGCCCGGTGAACGCGCGCATCTGTTCGGCGAGCGTCTCGAGTCCGATCACGCGGCCGCCCTTCTTCTTCAGGAACACGTTCTGCAGTTGCGCCTCGGTGCCGTATTCGGTCTGCAGGCCCGCGGACAGCGAATCGTAGGTCTCGACGACGAGCGCCGCGAGCCACGGCCGCATCTTGCGGATCTCGGCGAGCGCGGCCGGGTTGCCGCGCAGGCGCGCCGCGAGCCGCTGCCACAGCGGCTCGGGCAACAGGCGCTGCAGGCACGGGTAGCGGCACACGCCGTACTTCGACACGTCGTCCTGCGATTCGAGCAGATCGTCGGGCGACAGCTCGAGCGCGAGCGTCGGCGACGCGGCGAGCGCCGCGAGGATGCGCGGCCGGAACGGCTGCGCGCTCGGGTAATCGGACGGATCGCCCGTGTGCAGCGTGCCGAGCACGTAGAGCGTGACCTTGCCCTTGGTCGCGACGTAGAACGGCATGCGCGCCGGCTGCACGCGCACGGTGCCGCGCGACACGGTGCCGTCGGACACGGCCGGCGTATGGAAGCCCGGCAGGCTCATGCCGGGCGGCGGAACCTGCGACGGACGAATCGGCGAAGTCGCCGGCGCACGCCCCTCGGCGCGCACCGGCTCAACGGGGACCACGACGCTGGCCGCCGCGCACGCGCCGGCCAGCGCCGCGCCCGTGACGGTACGCACGCTCCAGCGCCGCGCGTAGCGGTACGCGCGCATCACGCGCGCGCCGCCTGCCCCCGCACGGCGCACGCCGGACACGCGCGCCGCCAACGCTTCAGGCATTCTCCTCCCCGACCTCCTCGGCGCGATGGCAGGCTACGCGCCGGCCGTCCACTTCGCGCAATTGCGGCTCCTCGACGCGGCACCGCTCGACCGCGTACGGGCAGCGCTGGTGGAACGCGCAGCCCGACGGCGGATTGAGCGGCGACGGCAGTTCGCCCTGCAGCTTGATCTGCACGCGGCGATCTTCCTCGAAGATCGCCGGCGTCGCCGACATCAGCGCCCGCGTGTACGGATGGCGCGGCCGTGCGTAGATCGTCGCCTTGTCGCCGAGCTCGGCGACGCTGCCGAAGTACATCACCATCACGTCGTCGGCAACGTGTTCGACCACCGACAGGTTGTGCGAGATGAACACGTAGCTCGTCTTGAACTGCTCCTGCAGATCCATGAAGAGATTCAGGATCTGCGCCTGGATCGACACGTCGAGCGCGGACACCGGCTCGTCCGCGACGACGATGCGCGGATCGAGAATCATCGCGCGCGCGATCGCGACCCGCTGGCGCTGGCCGCCGGAGAACATGTGCGGATAGCGCTTCGCGTGCTCGGGGCGCAGGCCGACCGTGCGCATGATCTGCGCGATGCGCGCGGCGCGCTCGGCGGCCGTCAGGTTCGCGTTGATCTCGAGCGGCTCGGAAAGCGTCTGCTCGACGGTCTTGCGCGGGTTCAGCGACGCGAACGGGTTCTGGAACACCATCTGCACGCGGCGGCGCAGGTCGGCGACCGTGTCGCGGCTCGCGCCGGCCACGTTCTTGCCATCGATCGTCAGGCTGCCCGCGGTGGGCGTCTCGATCATCGTGAGCTGGCGCGCGAGCGTCGATTTCCCGCAGCCCGACTCGCCGACGACGGCGAGTGTCTTGCCGCGCTTCAGCGAGAACGACACGCCGTTCAGCGCCTTCACCGTGCCCTGCCCGAACATCCCGCGCTTCACCGAATAGTGCTTCGCGAGGCCGTCGGCCACCAGTACCGCTTCCTCGTCGTGCGAAGCGCGAGGCGTTTCATTGACTGCATTCATCGTGCGCCTCCCGTCAGGTCGAGGTTGGAAACATTGAGCGGCTTGATGCAGCGCGCGCGCATCGCGTCGTTGGCCGGCACCAGCGTATCGAGCGCCGGCCGCGCCTTGCGGCAATCGTCGACGACGTACTTGCAGCGCGGCGCGAACAGGCACCCGGACGGGCGATCATCGCGGCCCGGCACCATGCCCGGCAATGCGGCAAGGCGACGCGCCCCCTGATTGTGCTCGGGAATCGCCGCGAGCAGCGCTTCGGTGTACGGATGATGCGGCGCGCGGAAGATGTCGGGCACGCGGTTGGTTTCGATGATCTCGCCCGCGTACATCACCGCGACGCGATGCGCGACCTCCGACACCACGGCCAGATCGTGCGAGATCAGCACGAGCGCCATCCCGCGCTCCTTCTGCAGCTTCACGAGCAGATCCATGATCTGCGCCTGGATCGTCACGTCGAGCGCGGTGGTCGGCTCGTCGGCGATCAGCAGCTTCGGGTTGCACGCGACGGCCATCGCGATCATCACGCGCTGGTTCATCCCGCCCGACATCTGGTGCGGGAACGACGCGATGCGGTTCTTCGCATCGGGAATGCCGACCTGATCGAGCAGTTCGAGCGCGCGGCGGTGCAGCGCGTCGCCGCGCAGGCCTTCGTGCAGCTTCAGCACTTCCTTGATCTGGTAGCCGACCGTGTAGCTCGGGTTCAGGCTCGTCAGCGCGTCCTGGAACACCATCGCGATGTCCTTGCCGACGATCTTGCGGCGCGCCTTCGGCGACGCCTTCAAGAGATCCACGCCGTTGAACGTGACTTCATCGGCCGTCACCTTGCCGGGCGCGTCGATCAGGCCCATCAGCGCCATCATCGTCACGCTCTTGCCCGAGCCCGATTCGCCGACGACGCCCACCACCTCGCCCGGCGCGACCGACAGGTTGATCCGGTCGACCGCGGGCAGGCCGTTGAAGTTCACCGCGAGATTGCGGATGGTCAGAAGATTCTGGGTCATGGTCATGCCATCCGTTTCAGCTTGGGATCCAGCGCGTCACGCAGCCCGTCGCCGAGCAGGTTGATCGCGAGCACCGAAATCAGGATCGACAGGCCGGGCATCGTCACGATCCACCACGCGTTGTCGATGTAGTCGCGCGCGGACGCGAGCATCGCGCCCCACTCGGCGGTCGGCGGTTGCACGCCGAGGCCGAGGAAGCCCAGCGCGGCCGCATCCAGGATCGCCGACGAGAAGCCGAGCGTCGCCTGCACGATCAGCGGCGCCGTGCAGTTCGGCAGCACCTGCGAGAACATCAGGCGCAGCGTGCCTGCGCCGGCCACGCGCGACGCGGTCACGTATTCCTTCTGCAGCTCGCCGAGCGCCGACGCACGCGTGAGGCGCACGTAGGCCGGCAGCGCGACGATCGCGATCGCGAACATCGTGTTGGTGAGGCCCGGGCCGATGATCGCGACGACCGCGACCGCGAGCAGCAGCGACGGCAGCGCGAGCAGCACGTCCATGATGCGCATCACCGGCGTGTCCGCCCACTTCTGGAAGAACGCGGCGACCAGCCCGAGCACGATGCCGGGGATCAGCGCGAGCACGACCGACACGAAGCCGATCCAGAACGACATCCGCGCGCCGAACATCAGCCGGGAAAGGATGTCGCGGCCCGCTTCGTCGGTGCCGAGGATGAATTGCCAGTTGCCGCCGGCGAGCCACGCGGGCGGAATCTTCACGTAGTCGCGGTATTGCTCGACCGGGCTATGCGGCGCGATCAGCGGCGCGAGCAACGCGACCGCGATCAGCACGATCACGACGATGCCCGCGCCGACGGCGCCGCGGTTGCGCGAGAAGTTGGCCCAGAACTCGCGCAGCGCGAGCGCACGGCCGCCGGCCGGCGCGGATTCGGTCGGCAGGGTATTTTGCAGATTGCTCATGGGATTACCTCGTGTGGCGGATGCGCGGATTCAGCACGCCGTACAGCAGGTCGACGACCAGGTTCACGACGATCACGAGCGTCGCGATCAGCAGGATGCCGCCCTGGACGACCGGATAGTCGCGGCGGCCGATCGCATCGATCAGCCACTTGCCGACGCCGGGCCACGAAAAGAGCGTCTCGGTCAGCACCGCGCCAGCAAGCAGCGTGCCGATCTGCAGGCCGATCACCGTGACGACCGGGATCAGCGCATTGCGCAGCGCATGCACGACGACCACGCGCACGGGCGACAGCCCTTTCGCGCGGGCGGTGCGGATGTAGTCCTCGCGCAGCACTTCGAGCATCGACGAGCGCGTCATCCGCGCGATCACCGCGAGCGGGATCGTGCCGAGCACGATCGCGGGCAGGATCAGGTGGCTCACCGCCGACTTGAACGAACCTTCGTCCGGCGCGAGCAGCGCGTCGATCAGCATGAAGCCGGTCGGGTGCGGGAAATCGTATTCGACCGCGATGCGCCCCGACACGGGCGTCCAGCCGAGGGTCGACGAAAACACCATGATGAGGATCAGCCCCCACCAGAAGATCGGCATCGAGTAGCCGGTGAGCGCGGTGCCCATCACGCCGTGGTCGATCACCGAGCCGCGCCGCAGCGCGGCGATCACCCCGGCCGGCAGGCCGACCGCGAGCGCGAACACGAGCGCGCACAGCGACAGTTCGACGGTCGCCGGGAAGCGCGCGAAGAACTCGCCCGCGACGCTCGTGTTGGTGATGATCGACATGCCGAGGTCGCCATGCAGCGCCCGGCCGATGTAGTGCAGATACTGCAGCGGCAGCGGCTCGTCGAGCCCGAGGCGTTTCATCGCCTCCGCGTGCATCGCGGGATCGACGCCGCGCTCGCCCATCATCACTTCGATGGGGTCGCCCGGTATCAGGTGAATCAGCGCAAACGCCAGGATGGTGATGCCGATGAAAGTCGGGATCACCATCCCCACGCGGCGCAACACGAATCTGAGCATGATGCGTCTCGTATTTTCTTGTGGGAAATGTGCGACCGGCGACGAGGGGCTTTTGACCCCTCGTCGCCGGATGATTTCAAGCCGGTTTTCTCAATGACGACAGCTTACGCCAGCCGGGTTACTTCACGCTGACACCGTCGAAACGCGCATAGCCGAGCGGCTCGATACGCATGTCGACCACGTTCTTGCGCACCGGCTGGTAGACCGTCGAGTTCGCGATCGGCGAGAACGGCAGCTGTTGCGCGAAGATCTGCTGCGCCTGCGTGTAGAGCTTCGTGCGCGCGTCCTGGCCCGTCGTCGTGCGGCCCTTCTGCACCAGCTCGTCGAACGGCTTGTAGCACCAGTGCGAGAAGTTGTTGCCCTTGATCGCCTCGCAGCCGAGCAGCGTGCCGAGCCAGTTGTCCGGATCGCCGTTGTCGCCCGTCCAGCCGATCAGCATCGTGTCCTGCTCGCCCGAGTGCGCGCGCTTGATGTACTCGCCCCACTCGTACGTGACGATCTTCGCCTTCACGCCGATCTTCGCCCAGTCGGCCTGGATCATCTCGGCCATCAGGCGGGCGTTCGGGTTGTACGCGCGCTGCACCGGCATCGCCCACAGCGTGATCTCGAACCCGTTCGGGAAGCCGGCCTTCGCGAGCAGCGCCTTTGCCTTCGCGGTGTCGTAGGCCGCCATCTTCAGGTTCTTGTCGTACGACCATTGGGTCGGCGGCATCGGTGCGGTCGCGGCCTGGCCGGCGCCCTGGTAGACCGACTCGAGAATCGCCTTCTTGTTGATCGCCATGTCGAGCGCCTGACGCACTTCGAGCTTGTCGACCGGCTTGTGCTCGACGTTGTACGCGAGATAGCCGAGGTTGAAGCCGGCCTGCGACGGCATGTCGACGTTCGAATCGGCCTTCAGCGTCGCGATGTCGGCCGGACGCGGATAGCTCATCACCTGGCATTCGTTGCGCTTGATCTTCTGCACGCGCACGCCCGGGTCCGGCGTGATCGAGAAGATCAGCTTCGACAGCTTCACCGCACCCTTCTTCCAGTAATCAGGATTGCCATCGAAGCGGATCGTCGCGTCCTTCGTGTAGCTGCGGAAGATGAACGGGCCCGTGCCGACCGGCTTCTGGTTGATGTCGGCGGCCTTGCCGGCCTTCATCAGCTGGTCGCCGTATTCGGCCGACAGGATCGACGCGAATTCCATCGCCATGTTCTGGATGAACGGCGCGTTCGGCTCGGCCAGCGTGAATTTCACGGTGTACGGATCGACCTTCTCGATCTTCGTGATCAGCTTGTCGAGGCCCATGTCGGTGAAGTACGGGAACGACACCGGGTACGCCTTGCGGAACGCATTGTTCGGGTCGAACATGCGCTCGAACGAGAACACGACGTCGTCCGCGTTGAATTCACGCGTCGGCTTGAAGAAGTCGGTCGTGTGGAACTTCACGCCGTGGCGCAGGTGGAACGTGTACACCTTGCCGTCGGACGATACGTCCCACTTCTCGGCGAGGCCGGGCTCGACCTTCGTGCCGCCGCGCTCGAATTCGACGAGGCGGTTGTAGACGGTGAACGTGGCGGCGGTGAAATCGACGCCGGTCGTAAATTGCGCGGAATCGAAACCCGCCGGGCTGCCTTCTGAGCAGTAGACGAGCGTTTTGTTCGGGATCTGTGCGAATGCAGAGCCCGCGACGCCGAGCGATGCCGCTGCCACGCCTGCCATGGCGGTAACACGCAGGGTGTGCAACAGACGGTTGTATTCCATGTTTCCTCCAGGTCTCCAGATCGGAACCGGCCCCGCCAGGGTCCGGCGTACGCGGATATTACTTGAGCTAGCGATCCTGCAACAAGCTGGAGAAAAAACTCTTCTATATGCCCGCCGGGTTTTTGCCGATTTTTAGTGTGGGTAAAAAATGCAACAACGCGCGCGAGCGACCATTCCGTTCATTTCGCGGCATGTTTCGTTCGACGACTAAACAATTCGGGCGCGAACACGAAGGGGCGACGCACCGTTTGCCCGCGTTGCGCAGCACATCATTGCGTTTCGCGAAACGATCGATTCGATGACCGTCTTCCCATCGTCATGTCGTCACGCCGGCGCATCGAGGTCGGCGTTGCGCGCGGGCACGAACGCGACCGCCACGATCGACAGCGCGATCCCCGCCATCACGTAGTAGGTCGGCGCGAGCGGCGTGCCGGTCACCTTGATCAGCCACGTGACGATGAACTGGCCGAAGCCGCCGAACAGCATCACCGCGACGTTGTACGCGATCGACAGCCCGGTCGAGCGCACGTTGGCCGGGAACAGCTCGGCGATCATCGCGCCGAACGGCCCGTAGTAGCCTGCCAGCGTCACCGACAGCACGGCCTGTACCGCGATCAGCCGCCCGATGCTCGGCGCGGCGTCGAGCCACGCGAACAGCGGGTACATCAGCGCGAGCGTCAGCACCAGCGACCACAGCGACAGGCCCTTGCGGCCGATGCGGTCCGACCACGCGCCCGCGATCGGCGACAGCACCATCAGCAGCAGGTTGCCGACGATCACCGCGTAGAACGATTCCGCATACGGCAGCTTCAGCTGCTTCACCGCGAAGGTGGGCAGATAACTGATCAGCACGTAGATCGTCACGGTGAGCGCGATCACCGAGCCGAGCCCGCACAGCACCTCGCGCGGGTGGCGGGTGAACACTTCGCCGAGCGTCGCGCGGCGCGCGCTCTGCTGCGCATGCAGGAACGCTTCCGAATCGGCGAGATGGCGGCGGATGTAGAAGCCGATCGGGCCGATCACGAGCCCGAGGATGAACGGCACGCGCCAGCCCCAGCTGCGCAGCGCGTCGTGTGACAGCCCGCGCGTGACGGCCGCGCCGACGAGCGCGCCGATCAGCAGCGCGGCCGCCTGGCTCGCCATCTGCCAGCTGCCGTAGAAACCGCGTTTCGAGAACGGCGCCGCTTCGATCAGCAGCGCGGTCGCGCTGCCGAATTCGCCGCCCGCGGAGAAGCCCTGCAGCAGGCGGCCGAGCACGATCAGGATCGGGCCGCCGATGCCGATCGCCGCATAGGGCGGCGCGATCGCGAGCAGGAAGATGCCGGCCGTCATCAGCAGGATCACGAGCGACAGCGCGGCTTTGCGGCCCGCGCGGTCCGCGTACAGCCCGAACACGATGCCGCCGATCGGGCGCATGAAGAACGCGACGCCGAACGTCGCGGTGGTGAGCAGCAGCGACGAGTATTCGCTGGAGGTGGGGAAGAACAGCTCGGCGATCACGACCGTCATGAAGCCGAATACCGTGAAGTCGTACCACTCGAGCGCATTGCCGATCACGGCGGCGACCACCGCACGCCGGTTCAGCGCACGCTCGGGCCGGGTCGTCTTCGTTGAACTCGCAATCGTCGCCATGCGTGCCTCGTCCTCGTGAATTCGCCGTGTCGGGCGGTGCGGCGCGCGGGGTGCCGCGGCGCGCTGGTGTGCAGCGAGTGTAGAAAGCGACGGAACCGTTTTCAAGCAATAAAAAACGCCCGCCATCGAACGACGGCGAGCGTGTTGCGGTTTTCGCCACATTGCGGCATCGCACGATGCCGCACGGGCCTCAACCCATCTTCGAGAAAGCGCTGCACCAGCCCTTCGCCGACACCTGCTTGCCGGGGAACGCGCCGCACGGGCCCGAAGCCGAGCCCTTCTTGCCCTGGTACAGCATGCAGGCCGCGCAATCCTGGCCCGCTGCGTATTTCGGGTACTTCGTCTTGTCGACCTTCGTGGCATCGGCCTTGTAGCCGAGCGCCACCGCGGTCGGGTCCGTTTCCGGCAGCATCGGCGCATCGGCCAGCGCTTCGCGCGACAGCGCCAGCGCGGACACCGCACCAATGCTCGTGATCAGGAAACTCCGACGGGATGTTTTCATGGGGGACTCGCTCCAACGTTATCGGTTTGAAAGCCGTTCTGGCGACGGCCGTTCGACAGAATAACTCCCGAGCGAATAAATGTGCGCGCCGAAATGCCGGAGATAAGGGATTCCACACGGGTTTCGCCCGGCCGGCCCGCACGGCGGCGGGCCGTGCGTCAGGCGCGCGACACCATGTCGCCTACCCGCTGCGCGAGCGCGAGCGACGCGGTGAGCCCCGGCGACTCGATGCCGAACAGGTTCACGAGCCCGCGCACGCCATGCTGCGCGGCGCCCTGCACGATGAAGTCGGCCGGCGGCTCGCCGGGCCCCGCGAGCTTCGGCCGGATGCCCGCATACGCCGGCTGCAGCGCATCGTCGGGCAGGCCCGGCCAGAACGCGCGGATCGACGTGTAGAACGCACCCGCGCGCGCCGGATCGACTTCGTAGCGCAGCGAATCGCACCACTCGACGTCCGGCCCGAAGCGCGCCTGCCCACCGAGATCGAACGTCAGGTGCACGCCGAGCCCCGCGCGCTCGGGCATCGGGTAGATCAGGTGCGAGAACGGCGCACGGCCCGACAGGCTGAAATAATTGCCGCGCGCGAGATAAAGCGGCGGCACCCAGCGCGGATCGAGGCCGCGCGTGCGGCGCGCAAGCGCCTGTGCGCCGAGCCCCGCGCTGTTGATCACGCACGCGGCGTCGATCTCGGTCGGCGCGGCGCCGCCGGTGCGCACGATGAAGCGCCCGCCGCCCAGCACGTCGATCGATTCGACCGGAGATTGCAGCGCGCACACGGCGCCGTCGCGCTCCGCATCGCCGAGCAGCGCGAGCATCAGCTGGTGGCTGTCGACGATGCCGGTCGACGGCGAAAACAGCGCCTCCACGCATTCGAGCGCGGGCTCGAGCGTCTGCGCCTCCGCGCGCGTGAGCGGCAGCAGGTCGAGCACGCCGTTCTCGGCCGCGCGCGCGGCAATCGCCTTCAACTGCTTCAGCTGCGCGGCGCTCGTCGCGACCAGCAGCTTGCCCGTGCGCCGGTGCGGCACGTGATGCGTGTCGCAGAATTCGTACAGCAGGTCGCGCCCGTGCACGCACGACGTCGCCTTCAACGACCCGCGCGGATAGTAGAGCCCCGCGTGAATCACCTCGCTGTTGCGCGAACTCGTGCCCGTGCCGATCGCGTCGGCCGCCTCGAGCACGATCGTTTCACGCCCGCGCGCGGCCAGTTCGCGCGCAATCGCCAAACCGACGACACCCGCGCCGATCACGACACAATCCGTCTGCTCCATGGCTTTTCGCGCTGCTCGCGCGTCGATGGGGGAGAGAAGAATTGTACGTCCCGGTTCGCCCGCTTGCTGAACGCGTGCGCATCGCGTCGCGGCGATACGGACGGTGGTGCATGCAACGATGCGGCCGCAAGCGCGACGAACGCCACGCGCGCACGCCGCGGCCGTGCGCGCGTGGCCGCGTCAGAAGCCGATCGGCCGGCGCTTCGCCGCGCCTTCGTCGGCGCGGATGTCGGCCGGCCCGATCGCGTCGCGACCGTCGAGCCGGGCGGCGCCGAACGCGTGCAGCAGCGCACGGCGCATCGTGCGCGGCGGCGTTGCGGCCAGCACGTCGAGCGCATCGTCGCCGAGCGTCTCGGGGAAGCGCCGCCCCCACGCATGCGACGTGCGGATCTCGTCGTAGATCGTCTGCGCGATGCGGCGCGCGCCGGCCGCATCGGGCGCCGCGATCTCGTACACGTTCATCCGGTTGAGCAGCGGCTCCGGAATCGCGTGCGCGTCGTTCGCGGTCGCGATCCAGATCACGTTGCCCGCGTCGATCGGCACTTCCGCGAATTCGTCGACGAACGCGCGCGCGGTGTCGTGCTCGAGCAACGCATACAGCGCGCCGAGCGGATCGTATTGCGCATCGCTGCCGGCCTTGTCGATCTCGTCGACCGCGATCACCGGGTTCGCGTAGCTGCCGTTCACGAGCGCGTCGAACACCTTGCCCGGCTTCGCGTTCTTCCACTGCGACGACGCGCCGGACAGAATCCAGCCGGCCGTCAGCGAACTCATCGGCACGTAGTGGTACGCGGTGCCGAGCAGTTGCGCGAGCGCCTTCGCGAAATGCGTCTTGCCGATCCCGGGCGGCCCGAGCAGCAGGATCGGCATCAGTTCGAGCCGGTCCTCCGTTTCGAGACACAGCGCGATCTGCTTGCGCACGTCGGCGAGCGGCTCGCCGAAATTCGGCAATGCTTCGCCGAGCGCGTCGAACGACGGCATCCGGGTCGGCTTCACGCAGAAGCGCAGATTCCCCGTCTTGAGCATCTTCTCGTAGGTCGAGCGCAGCGCATCGCTTGCGCTCTCGTTCAGGTCGCCCAGCGCCGTCTCGACCTGCTCGAGGTCGTACACCGTGCTGAAGGACGCCACCGCCAGTTCCTGCTTCACCATCGCCGTCGTCATACCCACCTCGCTCCACTTGCCGTCACACACTCATCAGACCCTTACGATTTCAGTGTAGCGATCCCGCATCGCCGTGCAAGCAAGCAGCCGGACGGGTCTGCTGCTAACAGCGCGCGCACGCTGCACGGCCGCGCGCCGCGGCGTATGATCGAAAGTTCACGACGCTCGCACGGGGCTTCCCGATCGCGCCCGCGCGCCGCGCACACGCTGCTGTCCCGCACTTCGCCTGACGCCTCCCGAAGGGTTGCCGATGTCCGTCCCCGCTGCTTCCCCGCGCGTCGACTCCGACGCGGTCCGTTCCGTCGACGCCGCGCTCAAGTCACGCCATTCAGTCCGGGCGTTCCTGCCGACGCCCGTGCCGCGCGCCACGATCGAGGCGATCCTCGAAGCCGCGAGCCGCGCGCCGTCGGGCACCAACATCCAGCCGTGGCGCGTGTACGTCGCCACGGGCGCCACGCGCGACGCGCTCGCCGCCGCGCTCACCGCGGCCTACGACGATCCCGCGCGCGACGAGAAATACGTCGCCGAATACGACTACTACCCGCGCGAATGGGTGTCGCCGTATGTCGACCGGCGCCGCAAGGTCGGCTGGGACCTGTACGGCCTGTTGAAGATCGGCCGCGACGAGAAGGGGCGCATGCATGCGCAGCACGCGCGCAATTTCCGTTTCTTCGATGCGCCGGTCGCGTTGTTCTTCACGCTCGACCGCGTGATGACGTCAGGGGCCTGGCTCGACTGCGGGATGTTCCTGCAGGGCGTGATGACGGCCGCGCGCGCCCGCGGCCTCGACACCTGCCCGCAGGCCGCGTTCGTGCCGTTTCACCGGATCGTCGCCGAACACCTCGACATTCCCGCCAACGAGCAGCTCGTCTGCGGCATGTCGCTCGGCCACGCGGACCCCGACGCGATCGAGAACCGCCTCGTCACCGAGCGCGCGAGCGTCGCCGAGTTCACGCGCTTTTTCGCTTGAAAACGCATGACGCGGCCTTACCTGTCGAGCAGGACCGCATCGTGCTGCGAACCTGTCGCGGCGCGTCCTGTCACATCACGACCGAAATCGATCGGGCGTAAGATGTGCGTCCGTTCCCCGCTATCCCGCGTTTCCGGAGACGTTTCATGCTGAAACACGGCCTGGCCGTCCTGCTTGCGAGCGTCGTGCTCGCCGCCCATGCGCAGAGCCCCGCGCCGGCCGTCGTCGCATGGGAAATCCAGGTGGTGCGCGACGGTCAGACGATCGACACGTTCCAGCAAAACACCACCGTGGGCCAGTCCCGCACCGATACCCATCGCTATCCGTCATCCGTGCCGGTGGGCTGCGGCAATGCCGCGCGCGTCGTGCCGACCGAGCGCTCGCGCTCGGTGACGGTCGCCCCGCTCGCCGTCGACGCCAACGCGAACACCGTGTCGCTCGGGCTCGACGTGCAGGAAACGCTCGACGACGAAAACGCGACGCGCAGCGATCCGTGCGTGCCCGCGTCGCCGCGGCAGATCGTCGCGAGCCACCCCGGCCTGGCGGCCGGCGGCGACGCCTGGACCGACTGGACGCTCGTCGAGCAGCATCCGCATCTCGTGTATCGCGTGCGTGCGCACGTCGCGAAGGACTGAGCGTCATGTCCGCCGACGCCCTGTCCCTGCCGTTCGCCGAGCCGCACGCCGCGCCCGACGAAATCACCGCGGTCAGCTGGAACCTGCACAAGGGCCGCTCGCCGCTCGGCTTCACCGCTTGGAACGCGATGCGCGACTGGATGCAGTCGACCCACGCGGACGTGTATTTCCTGCAGGAAGCGATGGCGCGCCGCATGCCGCGCCCGATGCTCGCCCCGGGCTTCGGCGCGCCGATGGACGATACGGTCGACGACGTGTGGCATTGCCAGGCCACCGAGATCGCGCAGGCGCTCGACTGGCAGATCGCGCTCGGGCCGAACGTGTTCAAGCCGTCGTGGCGGCACGGCAACGCGATCCTGTCGCCACATCCGCTCGACCTCGGCGGCCGCTGGGACATCTCCGCGCACCGCTTCGAGCGGCGCGGGCTGCTGGTCGCGCGTGCCACGCTCGCGGGCGCACGCCCGGTCACGCTGCTGTGCGCGCACCTCGCGCTCACGCGCGCCGCTCGCCTGCGCCAGATGCACTGGATCGCGCACTGGATCGTCCGCAATGCGGGCGACGGCCCGCTGATGCTGGCCGGCGACTTCAACGACTGGCGCAACGACTCGGTCGCGCTGTTCGGTGAGATCGGGCTGTCCGAGGTCGCGACGCTGCTCGGCGAGTCGGGCCGCACGTTCCCCGCGTTCTCGCCGGCGCTCGCGCTCGACAAGATGTTCGTGCGCGGGCTGACGCCGCTCGAGTGGCGCGCGCCGTCCGGCGAAGCCGCGTGGCTGTCGGACCACCTGCCGTACATCGCGCGCCTGCGCCTCGATCCGCAGTAACGCCGCCGGTCGGCGCCGCCTCCGGTCACGCCGGCGCCGAAACGCGTCGGCGCCGGCGCGACAACGCGCGGCCAATCACCGAAAGCTCGCTGAAAGAATGCGTTGCGCCAAATCCGCGCAGCCGCCCGGGTCAAGCCCGCATCTGCCCCAAGCAGGGTAAAATAACGAGTTACTCAAACGTCTGTCATCGAGAGGGCGCGTGTCCGACGCGCCGGCCGGCCGATCCGCGATCGGGCCGTCGCACTCGGTTTTTTGCCCGTTTTTGGGCCCGTTACACGCGTCCGCTACGCGCGTCCGTTTTCAAAGCCATGAGCAAATACGACACCGCCACCGTCCAATCCGTCCATCACTGGACCGACACGCTTTTCAGCTTCACCTGCACCCGCGAGGCGAGCCTGCGCTTCAACAACGGCGAATTCACGATGGTCGGCCTCGAAGTCGACGGCAAGCCGCTCGCGCGCGCCTACTCGATCGTCAGCCCGAACTACGAAGAGCATCTCGAATTCTTCAGCATCAAGGTGCAGGACGGCCCGCTGACGTCGCGCCTGCAGCACCTGAAGGTGGGCGACACGGTGCTGATCGGCAAGAAGCCGACGGGCACGCTGATCGCCGACAACCTGCTGCCGGGCAAGACGCTGTGGATGCTGTCGACGGGCACGGGCCTCGCGCCGTTCATGTCGATCATCCGCGATCCGGACATCTACGACCGCTTCGACAAGGTGATCCTGACCCACACGTGCCGCCTGAAGGGCGAGCTCGCGTACATGGACTACATCAAGCACGACCTGCCGGGCCACGAGTACCTGGGCGACATCATCAAGGAAAAGCTCGTCTACTACCCGACGGTCACGCGCGAAGCGTTCGACAACGAAGGCCGGATCACCGACCTGATCGCGACGGGCAAGCTGTTCACGGATCTCGGCGTGCCGGCGTTCTCGCCGGAAAACGACCGCGTGATGCTGTGCGGCAGCACCGCGATGCTGAAGGACACGACCGAACTGCTGAAGCAGGCCGGCCTCGTCGAAGGCAAGAACAGCGCGCCGGGCCACTACGTGATCGAGCGCGCGTTCGTGGACTGATCCGCCCCCGAATTTGTGCCGCATCAAGAACCGGAGCGAAAGCTCCGGTTTTTTTTCGTCCGGACTTGGCGAATTCGTAACAAACTGGGACCATTCCATCTCAAATAGTTACATTTGGATACGTCGTCGCCCGGCGCTCGGGTGTCAGTGTTTTTCCTACAACACCTTCATTCCGATTATTCACATTTACCCTTAAATGTCCGTCCGACATGACCTTTTCAGAAATTTTGAGATATTATTCGGCCCGCGTGGTTGCCGTTCGGATGACAGTGGAAGGGTCGGATGAAAGTGTTACAAGACGTAACTTTTGTTACCTCGGCATGGAGCGATTCTCTGGCGGCGACCGTCATCGAAACGGCAGCCGGTCCACGCAGCCAGCCGGTGTCTGAACCGCTTTCTGACAGCAGGGAGAGTCATGGATACGTCGCTTAACGCGCCCTTGGGCGCCCACGCCCCGTTCCCGTCGCGGCAGCGCATGCCTGGCTGCGCTGCTACTCCGCCCATGGCCGACGCCGCGTCGAAACGCGACGCGTCCGCCGCGCGGATCGCGGCACTTTCCGCCCAGCTTCTCGCCGCCGACGAAGCGGCCCGCCGCCATCTGGCCGGCGAGCTGCACGACGGGCTCGGCGCCGAACTGATCGCTGCCCGATTCGCGCTCGCAAACGTTCAAACGTGGCTCCCGGCCGATGCGCCGGAAGGCTGCCTGCGCGCGCTGGCGCTGGCGCAGCAGGCACTCGACGCCGCGACCGACGCGAATCGCCGGCTCATCGACGAGCGCGACACGCCGGCGCTCGACGCGGGCGTGGTCGGCGCGCTGTCGTCGTGGATCGACACGCATGCGGCCCGCACCGGCCTGCGCACGAGCTTCGTGTGCGCGGCCGACGCCCGCCTGACGCAACTCGCCGGCGCCAGCGCGCTCGCGGTGTTCCGCGTCGCGCAGGAAGCGCTGTCGAACGTCGCGAAGCACGCCCGCGCGACGTCGGTCGACGTGCGGATCGTCACCGACGGCACGCACCTGTCGCTGAGCGTTACCGACGATGGGACCGGTTTCGCGCGCAATCGCCGCAGCGGCTACGGCCTCGCCGGCATGCGCGCGCGCTGCGAGGCGTTCGGCGGCAGCTTCGAGACGGCCACGCCGGCAACCGGCCGCGGCACGCGCGTCACCGCGCGCTTCGCGTGGGCTTCGCTGCTGGCGGCGCCCGTCGCGGCACGCCGCACGTCGCTTTCGTGAGGTCGCGATGAGCCTGAACATCCTGCTCGTGGACGATCACGCGATCGTCCGGCAAGGGATCCGCCAGTTGCTGATCGACCGCGGCGTCGCCCGCGACGTGACCGAGGCCGAGAACGGCGGCGATGCGATGGCCGCCGTCGACAAGCAGGAATTCGACGTGATCCTGCTCGACATCTCGCTGCCCGACACGAACGGCATCGAGGTGCTCAAGCGCCTCAAGCGTAAGCTGACGCGCACGCCGGTGCTGATGTTCTCGATGTATCGCGAGGATCAGTACGCGGTGCGCGCGCTGAAGGCCGGCGCGGCCGGCTACCTGTCGAAGACGGTGAACGCCGCGCAGATGATCGGCGCGATCCAGCAGGTCGCGGCCGGCCGCAAGTACGTGAGCCCCGCGATGGCCGAGGCGCTCGCCGAATACGTGTCGTTCGAGAACGAACCGCTGCCGCACGAGAAGCTGTCCGATCGCGAATACCAGACGCTCTGCATGCTCGCGTCGGGCAAGCGGCTCACCGATATCGCGAACACGCTGTCGCTGTCGGTGAAGACGGTGAGCGTGTACCGCTCGCGGCTGCTGGAGAAGATGCGGCTGTCGAACAACGCGGAACTGACGTTCTACGTGATGAGCAACCGGCTCGTCGACATGGCGCCCACGGCCGGCGCCTGATTCCGGCCGAATCGAACTCGTCCGATCCTGTGCGCGGCGCCCGCCGCGCCGCGCTCGGCCGTGCCCGTTTCGCGCCCGTTTTACTCCCGTTTCGCGCGCAAGCGCTTGTTTTATCGGCCGATTTCGCCGCACGTCGCTGCGCCACCGCGGGACTTGCACGCCAAATCAGCTAAAATTATCGGTTTTCACTCAGTCGGCGCGCCGTGCCTGCGCGTGCCGGCGATCCATCCGCAATGTCTCTCTTCCGCAAGAAAAACGTCGATCGCATGATCGCCGGCGCGCAAGCCGCCGGGCTCAAGAAAGCGCTCGGCGCGATCGACCTCACCTTCCTCGGCATCGGCGCGATCATCGGCACCGGCATCTTCGTGCTGACCGGCACCGGCGCCGTCCAGGCCGGCCCTGCGCTGATGCTGTCGTTCGTGATCGCCGCGATCGCGTGCGGCCTGGCCGCGCTGTCGTACGCGGAGTTCGCGTCGTCGATCCCCGTCGCCGGCTCGATCTACACGTATTCGTACGCGACGCTCGGCGAACTGGTCGCGTGGATCATCGGCTGGGACCTGATGCTCGAGTACGGCCTCGCGTCGTCGGCCGTGTCGGTCGGCTGGTCGGGCTACCTGCAATCGCTGCTGCAGGGCTTCGGGCTCACGCTGCCGACCGTGCTGACGGCCGCGCCCGGCGCCGTGCCGGGCGTCACCACGTGGTTCAACCTGCCCGCGTTCCTCGTGATGATCGTGATCACGACACTGCTGTCGATCGGCATCCGCGAATCGACCCGCATCAACAACATCATGGTGTTCATCAAGGTGTCGGTCGTGCTGCTGGTGATCGCGGTCGGCCTGTTCCACGTGACGCCCGCGAACTGGAAGCCGTTCATGCCGCACGGCTGGAACGGCGTGTTCGGCGCGGCCGCCGTGATGTTCTTCGCGTTCATCGGCTTCGATGCGGTGTCGTCGGCGGCCGAGGAAGTGAAGAATCCGAAGCGCGATCTGCCGATCGGCATCATCGCGTCGCTCGCGGTATGCGCGGTGCTGTACGTGACGGTCGCCGCGGTCGCCACCGGCATCGTGCCGTCGGCCCAGTACGCGAACATCTCGCACCCGATCTCGTACGCGCTGCAGGTCGCCGGCGAGAAGTGGGTCGCGGGCTTCATCGATCTCGGCGCGGTGCTCGGCATGCTGACCGTGATCCTCGTGATGAGCTACGGCCAGACGCGCGTGATCTTCGCGATGTCGCGCGACGGGCTGCTGCCGGCCGCGCTGTCGCGCGTGCATCCGCGTTATGCGACGCCGTTCCTGACCACCTGGCTGGTCGGCCTGTTCTTCGGGCTGATCGCCGCGCTCGTGCCGCTCAACGTGCTCGCCGAACTGATCAACATCGGCACGCTCGCGGCGTTCTCGATGGTGTCGATCGCCGTGCTCGTGCTGCGCCGCACCCATCCCGAGCTGCCGCGCGCGTTCCGCTGCCCGGGCGTGCCCGTGGTGCCGATCCTCGCGGTCGCGGCGTGCCTGTTCCTGATGCTGAACCTGCAGCCCGTCACGTGGGCCGCGTTCGGCATCTGGCTCGTGATCGGCCTCGTGATCTACTTCCTGTACTCGCGGCACCACTCGAAGCTCGCGCACGGCCACTCCGACGCGCACTGAGCGCCGCCATGGCGCGCCTTTCGCGGCGTGCCATGACGAACCCCACGCGGAGCCCGCCCCGACTC